>NZ_JAAGPG010000256.1:0-12095 GCF_017104665.1 Burkholderia sp. Se-20378
GCGATGATGCGCGCGGTCGACGCGACGCCTGCCGCGCTGCCCGTCGAAGGTACGCTGCCGTCGCTCGACGGCGCGGTGCAATGGCTGAACTCGCCGCCGCTGACGGCGGCCGGCCTGCGCGGCAAGGTCGTGCTGGTCGACTTCTGGACCTACTCGTGCATCAACTGCCTGCGCACGCTGCCGTACACGACCGCATGGGCACGCAAGTACGCACCGTACGGGCTCGTCGTGATCGGTGTGCACGCACCGGAGTTCGCGTTCGAGCGCGACATCGGCAACGTGAAGAAGGCCGTGCACGACCTCGGCATCGACTACCCGGTCGCGATCGACAACGGTTATTCGATCTGGCGCGCGTTCGGCAACGAATACTGGCCCGCGCACTACTTCATCGACGCGCAGGGGCGCATCCGCCATCACCACTTCGGCGAAGGCGAATACGCGCAGTCGGGGCGCGCGATCCAGTCGCGGCTCGCCGAGGCCGGCCATCCGGAAGCCCGGAACGTACCGATCGGGCTCGCCGGCGCACCCGCGAAGGGGGCACTCGCAGCGGCCGACACCGCGGACGTCCGTTCGCCCGAAACCTATGTCGGCTACGCACGTGCGGAGAGCTTCACGTCGCCGGGCGGCGGCGTGCGCGATGCGGCGCACCGCTACGACGCGCCGGCGCACCCCGATCTCAACGACTGGGGCCTCGCCGGCACGTGGCAGGTCGGCGCCGAACGCGCGTCGCTCGACGCGCCGGCCGGCCGCATCGTCTACCGCTTCCACGCCCGCGACCTGCACCTCGTGCTCGGCCCGGGTGCGAACGGCCAGCCCGTGCGCTTTCGCGTGACGATCGACGGCGCGGCGCCCGGCAACGCGCACGGCACCGATGTCGATGCGCAAGGCTACGGCACCGTGACCGGGCAGCGCCTGTACCAGCTGGTCCGGCAGCCCGGCGCGATCGCCGATCGCACGTTCGCGATCGAGTTTCTCGATCCCGGCGTGAATGCGTATGCGTTCACGTTCGGCTGATCCCGGCAGGACGCGGCGCACCGGCGCCGCTTCCAGGCCTCCCGCTTTCCATTCCGCGTCCCGAAGGAGTACACCATGAACACCACCTCCCCCCGCGGTCCCGCGCCGCACCGGCGCACGGCGATGCTGCGCCGCATCGGCGCCATCGCCGTGGCAGCCGCCGCCGTGTTCGGCTACCAGCGCATCGTCAATTCCGCCGAGCCGATGCGCACCGTGCCCGCGCCGACGCTCGACGAAACGCCCGGCACCTCGCACGACGAGACGGCCGTGCTCGCCGGCGGCTGCTTCTGGGGCGTGCAGGGCGTGTTCGAGCACGTGAAGGGCGTGAAGCAGGTCACGGCCGGCTATGCGGGCGGCGCGTCCGAAACCGCGCACTACGCGCTCGTCGGCTCGGGGCTGACCGGGCACGCGGAATCGGTTCGCATCGTCTACGACCCGACCCAGATCACGTACGGCCGGCTGCTGCAGGTGTTCTTCTCGGTCGCGCACGATCCGACCGAACTCAACCGGCAGGGGCCCGACGAAGGGTCGCAATACCGGTCGGCGATCTTCCCGACCACCACGCAGCAACGCGCGGTCGCGACCGCGTACATCGCGCAGCTCGGCACCGCGCACGTGTTTCCGGCGCCCGTCGTCACGCGCGTCGAGGACTACAAGGGGTTCTACCCGGCCGAGGCCTATCACCAGAACTACCTCGAACTGCACCCCGACGCGCCGTACATCGCGTACAACGACATGCCGAAGATCACCGGGCTGAAGCAGCACTTCCCGGCGCTGTACCGCACCGACGCCGTGCTGTGGCGCGATGCGCGCTCGTGACCGGCAAGCGGCCGCGTGACGGGATGATGCCCGCCGCGCGGCCGGGGCCCATGCGGCCACGCACGGCCAGCGCACGCGGCCATCGGCCCGGTTTGCGCTGCATCAACGAAACCGCGGCGGCCGTGCCGGGGCAAACCCGCATCGCGTCCGCCGCGACAGGCAACTTCGCGTAGACTTCTCCAGATCCCCGCCGCATCACGCGGCGCCCGGAATCCCAGTCCAGCCCGGAGACGTCACGCATGCGTGCAGTGCCCATTCCTGACAGCGGCACCCTTGGAGAACCCTCTTCCGGCGCGGCCGTGCGCGACCTGCGCCGCGTGCCGATTCATCCCGATCACTGGTACCCGCTCGCGTGGTCACGCGAGCTGAAACGCGGCAAGACGCTCGGCGTGCACTTCGCCGGCGATCCGATCGTGCTCGTGCGCACCGAATCCGGCGCCGTGTACGCGCTCGAGGATCGTTGCGCGCACCGCCAGGTGCCACTGCACGCCGGCGTCGTGAGCGGCGAGACGCTGCGCTGCTGCTATCACGGCTGGACCTACGCGTGCGACAGCGGCCGCTGCGTCGATGTGCCGTACCTCGGCCGCGAGCGCTTGCCCAACGGCGTGCGCGCGTATCCGTGCCGCGAATCGCACGGGCTGATCTTCGTATTCCCGGGCGATGCGACGCTCGCGGACACCCGGCCGTTCCCCGCACTCGAATCGGCGGACGACCGCGCATACAAAACGCGCCGCTTCGGCCGCGAGGTCAAGTGCCACTACTCGTTCATGCACGAGAACCTGATGGACATGAACCATCAGTTCCTGCATCGCAAGCAGATGGGGCAGATGCGCGCGCGCTCGGTGGGCCGGCGCCGCGGCGACGACTGGGTCGAGGTCGACTACACGTTCGCACGGATGGAAGGCAAGCAGCCGGTGGGCGAAGCCCTCGTGTTCGGCGCGAGCAAGAAGCCGGCCGACCAGTCCGACAAGAGCGTGATGACGGTGCGCACCGGCTATCCGTACCAGACGCTGCAGATCCGCTCGAGCGAAGGCACGCTCGTGATGGACCTGTGGATCGTCTACGTGCCGCTCGACGCCGAGCAGCGCACCAACCGCACGTTCGGACTGCTGTCGATCCACAAGCCCGGCATCCCGTTCGCGCTCGATCTCGCGTGGCCGCTGCTCGTCTGGTTCACCGAGCGCATCTTCCGCGAGGATCGCTGGATCGTCGAGCGCGAGCAGGAAGCGCACGATCGGCAGGGCGCCGACTGGAACCACGAGGTGTTTCCGGTCATCAACGAACTGCGCGACCTGCTGCGTCAATGCGGCGCGCGCACGGTGATTCCGATCCGCGAAGCGCGCGAGGGCGCGTGATGCGCGTGGCGTGTGGCTTGAATAGCGCGCGCCGTTACAGCCGGAACGCGCCCGGCAGCAACGCATGGGCCGTCGTCACCTCGACGGCCCCTTTCAGGTTGGCCAGAATCACTTCGATGTCGGGCGTGCCGATCTCGATGATCACCTGCCGGCACGCGCCGCATGGCGCGATGGGGCCGTCCGTGTCGCCGACGACCGCGAGCCGCGTGAAATCCCCCGGTCGATAACCGGCAGCGATAGCCGAGAATATCGCCGTGCGTTCCGCACAATTGCAGAGTCCGTAGGACGCGTTCTCGACATTGCAGCCGTGAAAAATCGTCCCGTCGCGCGCCTGCAGCGCCGCGCCGACCTTGAAGCGCGAATACGGCGCATACGCGCGTTCGCGCGCCGCCTTCGCCGCTTCGATCAGTTCGTGTCGTTCCATTTCGTCGTGCCTCCGATTGTGTGCCGGGATATTTCGGCGCGGCCGCATCCCGGCCGTCACGATTCGCCGTGAAGTGAAGCAATCGCCGGTGTCAGCGCCGGCGACCGGTCAGCCGATCTGCTGATAAATGGTCGGCGGCGCTTCGCCCGTCTCGCCCAGCACGTAGCTGCGCTGGATCGCGTCCACCGCGTGCGCCGCGGCGGCGGCGTCGCGGGCATGCACGTAACCGAGCGGCTGGCCGGCTTCGACACGCTGCCCGATCTCCACGAGCGCCGTCAGGCCGACACTGTAGTCGATCGCATCCGCTGCACGCGTGCGGCCACCGCCGAGCGCGACGACCGCCAGCCCGAGCGCGCGGCAATCGACCCGCTGCACCACGCCACTCGCGCGCGCCGGAACCGGTACGACCACCTCCGCCCGCGCAAGATAACGGGCAGGCGCATCGATCAGGTCCGCGGGACCGCCGAGCGCCGTGACCATCCTCGCGAAACGTTCCGCCGCCGCACCCGTATCGAGCGCATGCTGCAACTTCGCGCGCGCGTCTGCAACGTCGCGTGCCAACCCGCCGGTAACGAGCAACTCGGCCGACAGCGCCATCGTGACGTCATGCAGGCGGGCCGGACGCGACTTGCCCGTCAGGTAGTCGATCGCGCACGCCACTTCGAGCGCATTGCCTGCGCACGGCGCAAGCGACTGGTTCATGTCGGTGAGGATCGCGGTCGTCTTCATGCCGGCGCCATTGCCGACGTCGACGATGCTGCGGGCCAGTTCCGCCGATTGCTCGGCGGTCGGCATGAATGCGCCCGAGCCGACCTTGACGTCCATCACGAGCCCGTCGAGCCCGGCCGCGAGCTTCTTCGACAGGATCGACGCGGTGATCATCGCGACCGATTCGACGGTCGCCGTCACGTCGCGAATCGCATAGATGCGCATGTCGGCCGGCGCCAGCCGCGCGGTCTGCCCGATGATCGCGACGCCGACGTCGCGTACCGTGCGGCGAAACGCGTCCGTATCGGGTGTGACGTTGTAACCGGGAATCGCGCTGAGCTTGTCGAGCGTGCCGCCGGTATGACCGAGCCCGCGCCCCGAGATCATCGGCACGTAGCCGCCGCACGCGGCCACCATCGGCCCGAGCATCAGCGACACCACATCGCCGACGCCGCCGGTCGAATGCTTGTCGATCACCGGCCCGTCGAGATCGAGCGCATGCCAGTCGAGCACGTCGCCCGAGTCGCGCTGCGCGAGCGTCAGCGCGACGCGCTCGTCCGTGCTCAGGTCGTTGAAATACACGGCCATCGCGAACGCGGCCACCTGGCCCTCGGTCACGCTGCCGTCGGTCACGCCGCGCACGAACGCGGCGATCCCGTCACGATCGAGCGGCTGCCGGTTGCGCTTCTGGCGAATGAATTCCTGCGGTAAAAACATCGTTGCCTCTCCTCGGTCGGTCGATGGCCGCTGCGGGCTCAATGCAGGGAAAAGAACAGGCCGGCGATCGCGGCGCTCATCAGGTTCGACAGCGTCGCGGCCGTCAATGCGCGCAGGCCGTGCCGCGCGACTTCCGAGCGGCGCTCGGGCGCGACCGCACTGAAACCGCCGGCGAGAATCGCGATCGACGAGAAGTTCGCGAAGCCGCACAGTGCGAACGACACGATCGCGAGCGTCTTCGGGTCGAGCACCTGCAGGCCGGCGGCCGCGACGTGCTCACCGCCCTTCAGGTACGGCGACAGGTCGCCATATGCGACGAACTCGTTGAAGATCAGTTTCTCGCCGATGAAGTTGCCGGCCAGCGCCGCGTCGTGCCACGGCACGCCGATGATCCATGCGAGCGGCGCGAACAGGTGGCCGATGATACCCACCAGCGTGATCTGCGGAAAGCCCGCGAATGCGGCCACGCCGCCGACGATCAGGTTCATCAGCGCGATGAGCCCCACGAACGCGATCAGCATCGCGCCGACGTTGATCGCGATCCGCATCCCGACCGACGCGCCGGATGCCGCCGCCTCGATCACGTTGGCGGCCCGCTTGTCGTCGAAGTCGAGCCCGTCGACCACGACGCGGCTCGGCTCGACCGTCGGATACAGCAGCTTGCCGAACAGCAACCCGCCCGGCACCGCCATGAACGACGCGGCGAGCAGGTATTCCATCCTCACGCCGAGGCCGGCGTAGCCGACCAGCACCGAGCCCGCGACCGATGCCATGCCGCTCGCCATCACCGTGAAGATCTCGGCGCTCGTCATGTTCCGCACGAACGGCTTCACGAGCGCAGGCATTTCGCTCTGCCCGAGAAAGATCGTCGCCACCGCCGAGCACGCCTCGATGCGGCTCACGCCGAGCACTTTCGCCAGCGCCGCGCCGAGGATCGCGACGATCCACTTCATCACGCCGATGTAGTACAGCACCGCGATCAGCGCGGTCACGAAGATGATCATCGGCAGCACGCGCAGGCCGAACACGAACCCGCCGTCGCCGAACAACTGGAACATCCGGCTGTCGACCAGCCCGCCGAACACGAATGCGATGCCGTGATTGCCCATGTCGAGCACACGATTGACGCCGTTCGCGGCCCCCGCCAGCGCCGTGCGGCCCGCCGGCACGAACAGCACCAGCGCACCGATCGCCAGTTGCGTGCACAACGCGGCGATCATGGTCCGGCCGCTCACCGCGCGCCGGTTGTTCGACAGCAGATAGGCAACCAGCAGCAGGAACAGCATACCCAGGAGACTGCGCAGAATATCCACCTCGTACTCCTTGCTCTCAATGTTGTTGGACTGTTCGGCGGTCGGCCCGGCACGCCTGCGCAACGCCGTCGGTGGATATTACTCGCCGCCATGCATGGCGACAACGCAAACAAAATGGTCGCGTTTGCGCGACATCGTGTGCCGCATCAACTTGCTCAGTTCTTCTATGTACCGGGGGATTGGAAAGACGAGATCACACGCAATTCGTCCCAAATATTGAGAGAATTGTCGGGATGCGGAGAGAGGGATTCGGGCCGGAGGGGTGCCCGCACGAACGGGAAAACAGGTTCAAGCGCGGAGCGTGTCGTTCGAACCGACACGCCCCGCGCGCTGCGCAACGTTCAACCCGTGCGCTCGACCGGATGCGGTTCGCGCAGCCGGTTCGCGATCCGCGCGGCCTCGTAGTAACTGGCCGCCGGCGGGCGCTTCAGGTAGCGGCCCGCGCCGCGCACGGCGCGCAAGTCACCATCGGCCCACGCCAGCGCGCCGCGCGTGAGCGTGTGCGTCGCGACGCCCTGCACCGTCATCCCCTCGAACACGTTGAAGTCGACCTGCTGGTGATGCGTCTTCACCGAGATCGTCTTCGTCGCGGCCGGGTCCCACACGACGAGATCGGCATCGGCGCCCACCTGCACGGCACCCTTGCGCGGATACAGGTTGAAGATCTGCGCGGCGTTCGTCGACGTGATCCGCACGAACTCGTTCGGCGTAATGCGGCCATGATTCACGCCGTGGTGCCACAGCACCGACATGCGATCCTCGACACCGCCGCAGCCGTTCGGGATCTTCGTGAAATCCTCGCGGCCCATCGCCTTCTGCGATGCGCAGAACACGCAATGATCAGTCGCCGTCGTATGCAGTTGCCCCGCCTGCAGCCCGCGCCATAATGCCTCGCGATGCTCGGCCGAGCGGAACGGCGGGCTCATCACGTGCGCGGCCGCACGCGTCCAGTCCGGATCGCGATAGACGGCCTCGTCGATCACCAGATGGCCCGGCAACACCTCGCCGAACACGCGCAGCCCTTCGCTGCGCGCACGCGCGATCGCATCGACCGCATCCTTCGCGGACACATGCACGATATACACGGGCACACCGAGCACCTGCGCAATGCGGATCGCGCGGTTCGCAGCCTCGCCCTCGACCTCCGGCGGCCGCGACAGCGGATGCGCCTCCGGCCCCGTCATCCCGCGCGCGAGCAACGCCTTCTGCAGCTGGAACACGAGCTCGCCGTTTTCCGCATGCACGGTCGGCAGCGCGCCGAGTTCGAGCGCGCGCGAGAAGCTGTTCACGAGCACCTCGTCGTCGGCCATGATCGCGTTCTTGTACGCCATGAAGTGCTTGAAGCTCGACACGCCATGTTCGTGCACGAGCGTGCCCATGTCGCGGTACACGCTCTCGTCCCACCACGTCACGGCCACGTGGAACCCATAATCGGCCGCCGCCTTCTCGGCCCAGCCGCGCCACGCGTGGAACGCGTCCATCAGCGGCTGCTTCGGGCTCGGAATCACGAAGTCGATGATGCTCGTCGTGCCGCCCGAAAGCCCGGCCGCCGTACCCGAGTAGAAATCGTCGCTCGCGGTCGTGCCCATGAACGGCAGTTCCATGTGCGTATGCGGATCGATGCCGCCCGGCATCACGTACTGGTCGTGCGCATCGACGACGGTCGCACCGGCCGGCGCGTCGATCTTTTCGGCGATCTGCAGGATCGTGCCGCCGTCCTCCGGGGCTGCGCAGAGCACGTCCGCGCGATAGGAGCGGTCCGCATCGACCACGGTGCCGCCGCGAATCAGGATTGCCATTGGGTTGCCTCCTCGTTGACTGTCAGGTGCCGCATCACACGCGTCACATGCATCGCGCGCGTCATGCGCTCGCGATCTGCGCGTGCTGTCCGGCGCGCCACTTCATCCAGGTGCCGTACACGCACGACGCCAGCACGAGGCCGACGAACCACGCGTACGTGTACAGCGTGTTGAAGAACGCCGGCACGTTCGGAAACGACGCCGGAAACGCCGTGTGCAGGAAGCCCGGCAGGTTCGGCAGCACGCCGACCGCGAGCGCGGCCAGCGCGGCCGGATTCCAGCCGCGCGCATAGCTGAAGCCGCCGCGCTCGTCGAACAGCGCGCGCGTGTCGAGCCGCGTGCCGCGAATCAGGAAGTAGTCGACCATCAGGATCCCCGCCACGGGCCCGAGCAGCGCCGAATAGCCGACGAGCCAGGTGAAGATGTAGCCGTCCGTCGTCGCGAGGATCTTCCACGGCATCATCACGATCGCGATCGTCGCGGTGATCATCCCGCCGGTGCGGTACGAGATCGCCTTCGGCCACAGGCTCGAGAAATCGTAGGCCGGGCCGACGAGATTCGCGGCGAGGTTGCAGCACATCGTGTCGAGCGTGAGGATCACCAGCGCTATGCCCACGCCGATGCCCGTCATCCGGCTCGTCAGGTCGATCGGATCCCAGATCGCGTTGCCGTAGATCACGACGGTCGCCGACGTCACGACGACCGACACCACCGACAGCAGCGCCATCGGCAACGGCAGCCCGATCGACTGCCCGATCACCTGGTCGCGCTGCGAATGCGCGAAGCGCGTGAAGTCGGGGATGTTCAGCGCGAGCGTCGCCCAGAAGCCGACCATCGCGGTCAGGCCCGGCCAGAAGGTCGCCCAGAACAGCCCGGCCTTCTTGCCACCCGCCGCGAACTGCGACGGCGCCGACAGCATCGTGCCGAAGCCGCCCGCCTTCGACGTCGCCCACCACACGAGCGCCACGCACATCACGACCTTGATCGGCGCGGACCAGCTTTCGAGCCAGCGGATCGAATCGGTGCCGTGCCAGATGAAGTAGATCTGCAGCGCCCAGAACACGAGGAAGCACGCGAGCTGCCCGAACCCGATGCCGATGACCGGCAGCGCGGCGCCGTGCAACGCGTTGCCGGTCAGGATGTTCAGCAGCGTATAGATCGCACTGCCGCCGAGCCAGGTCTGGATCCCGTACCAGCCGCACGCGACGATCGCGCGCAACAACGCCGGCAGCTTCGCACCCTGCGTGCCGAACGACGCGCGCACGAGCACCGCATACGGAATCCCGTGCTTCGCGCCCGCATGGCCGATCAGCAGCATCGGCACGAGCACGATCAGGTTGCCGAGCAACACGGTCGTCACCGCCTGCCACGGCGACATGCCCTCCTGGATCAACCCGGCCGCGAGCATGTACGACGCGATGTTCATCACCATCCCGACCCACAGCGCCGCGAAGTGGTACCACTTCCACGTGCGCTGCGCCGGCGTCGTCGGCGCGAGGTCGTCGTTGTACAGGCTGCCGCCCTGCGCCGCGGCGCTATCGGGATCGGCGGGATTCGCTGCGTGATTCATCGAACGCACTCCACTGAAACGTCAGCGCCGGCATCATGCGATGCCGGCCCGGGTGGAACGAAAGGCGGCGATGCAGGATGGCCCGCATCGCCGGATGCCGTCAAGCAGCCTTCTTCGCGTGCTTCTCGGGTGCCGCCGCGCCTGCACTCGCCCCCGCGTCCGCGCTCGCCGGATTGTTCGGATGCGTGGTCCAGTTCGCGTAGTCGCCCGAATCGACCCGCTCCATCGTGATGCATTGCTCGACCGGACACACATGCATGCAAAGATTGCACCCGACGCATTCCGAGTCCACCACTTCGAAGTGGCGCACGCCATCCTTCGTCGCCGTGATCGCCTGGTGCGACGTGTCCTCGCACGCAATATGGCACAGCCCGCACTGGATGCAACGGTCCTGGTCGATGCGCGCCTTGATGTCGTACTTCAGGTTCAGGTATTTCCAGTCGGTCACGTTCGGCACCGCGCGGCCGCGGATGTCGTCGAGCGTCGCGTAGCCCTTCTCGTCCATCCAGTTCGACAGCCCGTCGGCCAGGTCCGACACGATCCGGAAGCCGTAGTGCATCGCGGCGGTGCACACCTGCACGCTGCCGGCGCCGAGCACCATGAACTCGGCCGCGTCGCGCCACGACGAGATGCCGCCGATGCCGGAAATCGGCAGGTTCGGCGTTTCCGGATCGCGTGCGATCTCCGCGACCATGTTCAACGCGATCGGCTTGACCGCCGGGCCGCAATAGCCGCCGTGCGTACCCTTGCCGTCGACCATCGGCATCGGCGCCATGTGGTCGAGATCGACCGCGACGATCGAGTTGATCGTGTTGATCAGCGACACGCCGTCCGCGCCGCCCTTGTATGCGGCGCGCGACCCCATCCGGATGTCGCTGATGTTCGGCGTGAGCTTCACGAGGCACGGCAGCTTCGTGCCCTCCTTCACCCAGCGCGTGACCATCTCCACATATTCGGGTACCTGTCCGACCGCCGCGCCCATCCCGCGCTCGCTCATCCCGTGCGGACAGCCGAAGTTCAGCTCGACCGCGTCGGCGCCCGTATCCTCGACGAGCGGCAGGATCCATTTCCAGTCGCGTTCGTTGCACGGCACCATCAGCGACACGATCAGCGCGCGGTCGGGCCAGTCGCGCTTCACCTGCGCGATCTCTCTCAGGTTCACGTCGAGCGGACGGTCGGTGATCAGCTCGATGTTGTTCAGCCCCGCGATGCGCTGACCGTTCCACTGCACGGCGCCGTAGCGCGAACTGACGTTGACGACGTGCGGATCGAGCCCGAGCGTCTTCCAGACGACGCCGCCCCAGCCCGCCTCGAACGCGCGGTTCACGTTGTAGGCCTTGTCGGTCGGCGGCGCGGACGCCAGCCAGAAGGGATTCGGCGAGGTGATGCCCGCGATGGTGCAGCGAAGGTCGGCCATGGTCGGCTCCGTGAGAGTGGGGTCGTGTTCGTTGTGCTCGTGGTGTGCGCGCGTTATGCGGTCACGCAGCCTTCGCGTCGCGTTGTGCGAGCGTCGCGTCGATCGACGCGGCCGCGCGCTTGCCGTCCTGCACGGCCTGCACCGTGAGGTCGACGCCACCGGTCGCCGCGCAGTCGCCGCCGGCCCACACGTCGGGCCATGCGGTGCGCCCGTCCGCATCCACCGCGATGCGCGCACCGTCCGCCGTCAGCAGCGCGGCGTCGATGGCGTCCGGCACCAGCGTCTGGCCGATCGCCTTCAGCACCATGTCCGCATCGACGGTGAAGCGCTCGCCCGCTGCCGCCTCGAACTCGACACCCGTCACCTGCCCGTTCTCGCCCGCGATGCGCACCGGCTTCGCATGCGTGACGAGCGTGACGCCGCTCTTCTGCGCGAACTCGCGCTCGGCCCACGTTGCACTCATCGCATCCACGCCGCGCCGGTACACCATCGTCACGCGCTCGGCGCCGAGCTTGCGGCTCTGCACCGCCGCATCGATGGCCGTATTGCCGCCGCCGATCACGACCACGCGCCGCCCGACCGCCACGTTCTCCAGCGCATCGGCTTGTCGCACCTGCACGATGAAATCGACTGCGTTCATCACGCCGCCCAGTTGCTCGCCGTCGATCGAAAGCGCACGCACGCCGCCGAGCCCCATCGCGAGAAACACCGCATCGTGCTGCTCGCGCAGCGCGTCGAGCGTGATGTCGCGGCCAAGCGCGACGCCGGTTTTCAACGTGATGCCGCCCACCGACAGCAACCACTCGACCTCACGCTGCGCGAAATCGTCGACGGTCTTGTATGCGGCGATCCCGTATTCGTTGAGGCCGCCGCCCTTCGGGCGCGCGTCGAACAGCGTGACGCGGTGCCCGGCAATCGCGAGCCGGTGCGCACACGCGAGCCCGGCCGGCCCCGCGCCG
>NZ_JAAGPG010000257.1:0-11944 GCF_017104665.1 Burkholderia sp. Se-20378
CCCCAGTGCCGCAACGGCGGGCTCCTGGGTGCGGCGCTCGGCGGTGGCGGCGGCGCGGCACTGGGGGGCAACCTCGGCCGCAACGCGCGGGAGCGCGACGATGCACGGGACCGCGACAACACGCGCAGGATGCGTCGCAACAAGCATCGCTACGACGAGGCGTACTACGACAACAACGCTTACTGAGCGGTTCGGTGACGCCTGGCGAACGCGCGTGCGATGAAATGACATGCGCGTTCCGCCCGTCACGTCACACGGCGCAATTTCTCTGCAGTCGGCCCGATCGTCGACGGCACAACCTGTACGCCGCAAAATGGCAGTTCGGTCCCGACGGCATTTACGCTGCCAATTGGTGGCTTGCGGGGGAAGATGAGCATCGCGCAGGGAACCGTCTGGTCGACGCGGCGGAACTTCTCGGTAATGGTGGGCGGTGCGGGATCCGTACTATTGCCAAACGGGATACGCACATCCTGAGGCTTTAAGGCCGGTATCGCGCTCAATGATCTCTACGGCGAGTTCGGTTGGTAATCGCGCATTGCGGACACCATGTTCCCGCACTTATGTTGATTGGCCGAGACTCCCAGACGTGACCGCGATGGCATTGCCAAGTCAACTTGGTCCGCCTCCCCTGATACGCTGCGGATAAACACAGCCCACCACGAGCGGTCGCAAGCCCTCGCATGTCATCGATTGTTTGACGCAATTTGAGGCCTGCACATTGCCGACACCAGTGTCCGAGCCACACTTGACTCGCTATTGCCAACCATTCGTGACCCACTGCGCAACGGAAAGGGTATTTTTCGGCTGAACCCACATAAGCCTCTGCCAAACAAACGCCACCCTTTTCTCGGGCGGCCGCCTGCAGACGTGCCAATCCATTGGGATCAACCTGCCCGGAGGAGGTGGATTTTGCGCAACGACCACACCAGGTTCCGCGGAAGATATCGTTGGCCCGGGCTTCCCAGCGATGCCCCTTTGCACATTCAAATCCATATAGACGGCTTTCGATCGTATAGCTGGTCGAAAGACATTTTCCGCCTCTCTCTCGTGCTTTCGCGTGAAGCCGGGCTAAACCATCCGAGCAACAGCTTCGCCGCGTCGCGTCACCATGCGCGCAGCTCGGACACCAACGCCCCTCACTGATCTTTCTTCCCTCCACGCTCCACTCGTGCCCCTCTGCGCAACGAATTTGGTAGCGTGCAAATAGCCCGACGAACGGACCACTCAGAAGCGTCCCCCCTCGCTCTGCCAACTTCCCCAACCATCTATCACGTATATCTTCTTGCTGACAGAACACGCATACCGGTGCACCGCCATTTCGATAAAGCAAGGTCAAGGCCACACGCTCGAAAGCGTGCCCACGAGCACAAGCGAACTGATGACGTGAATTGACACCCCTCCACTCGCTCGACAAACATCGCCAACCATATTTAGCAGCGCACTGTCGCAACCTCTCAAGCATGCTCCCTCACTTCGCCACCACAATCCCGCCGCATTGGCGCCTGAATCAACAGCGACACGAGGCGCCCAAGGCGCTGCGAGAAATTCAAGCCCCACCATCTTTTACATGAGTCACTGCGAACAGCAGAGTTCGCATCCACACGGGCGCACACTACCGACAGCGCTTACAAAAGCCGGCTATCAAATTCGACGATTCTCCATCGTTTCGCAATACTTATAATTATCCAGACTTGAATTCAGGCATCAAAAAAAAGCGCCCGAAGGCGCTTTTTCGGAACCGACTAGCCAGCCGTCACGCTTAGAAGCGGTGACGCAGGCCGACCGTTGCGGCGGTTTGGCTGACCTTCGAGCTCGGGTACGCGTTGATGTCGCCGTTGTAGATCGATGCGCCCAAACCGGCGCCCTTCGTACCACGCTGGTACACCGCCTGAGCGTAGACGTCCGTACGCTTCGACAGGAAGTAATCAGCTTGCACGCCGAACTGATTCCAGTGCGTGCTGTTGCCGTTCTGCTTCGCGTTCGTGTACGTATAGGCAGCGCCCAGGCCGAGAGCCGGCGTCAGGTTGTACTTCGCGTTGACTTCGTAGTTGTCCGCGCGCAGCGTACCCAGGCCGTTCGTCTGGTTGTCGAGACGCGATTGCGTCCATGCCGCGCCGACTTGAGCCGGACCGAATGCATAGGCTGCTGCAATACCATACGTACGCGTACGGCCCTGAATGCCGAATGCGTTGCCGTTCGTATCGACGCTCGGGTTCACCGCGCCCGACGTGGACAGGCCCGCGTTGTTCGCTTGCGAGTACGCCGCACCCAGCTTCAGGCCTTGGTACTGGTACGACAGGCCGGCGCTGTATGCACGGTTGTTGGCAAAGTTCGTGCTGTTCGAGAACGAGTACGTGCCACCGAATTGCAGGCCAGCGTAGTTCACGCTCGTGTACTTGATCGTATTGTTCAGCGCGACGTCGCCGTTCGTGCTCAGGCGGTCATTGTTCAGCGGGTGTGCGAAGTACGTGCCGCCCCACGAGCCCGTTGCCGTCAGCGGCGCCAGGTAATCTTGCGTTGCGTCGTATTGCTTGCCCAGCGTGACCGTGCCGTACTGGCTCGACAGGCCGACGAATGCCTGGCGGTTGAACATGCCGCCGTTGCCGTTCGCGAACTTGCCGTTACCGATGTTGAAGCCGCTTTCCAACGTGAAGATTGCCTTCAGGCCGCCGCCGAGATCTTCCGAGCCACGCAGGCCGAAACGGCTCTGGTCAATGCCCGAACCCATCGAAAAGCGCGACTTGCCTTGGCCGGATGCGGTCTGGACGTTGCTTTGGTAGGTGATGCCTGCGTCCAGCACGCCGTACAGCGTGACGCTGCTTTGCGCGTGAGCGACGGTAGCGAACGATGCCGCAGCGGCTGCGACGATCAGAGTCTTGTTCATTCGTGGAGCTCCCTTCTAAAAAGAGGCAGGTCTCGCGACCTTGTTCATAAACGGTCTGCAACCGCCCGGAGGACCTCGTTCTGTTGGTCATGCCCGGACAGATGCCCGTTTGGGAATCGCGAGTGTAAGAGCGGTGAAAGCAACCAACCCCACAATGAAATAGAAATTGTGTATTTCTCTTTTCGCAACAGAAAGCCCATAAAAATACTCAACCCATTGTTATTAAATGATTTTTTTACGCACCGCCGTGAATGCTCACACGGTATCTTTGCCGCGATTTTCTTATACAAACGCCTTGACAGTAGCCAAAAAACTACGCCACACAATCTCAACAATTCTCGAGTGCACCTTGATCGGCTTCATCCCGACGTACGCCCTCGGCGACGGTTGATCCATCGCCTCGATAGTCCTGACCACCTCAGCAGGGCTGGGAACACAAGGAGTGACGAAAACTCGAACCCACAACGACAGCGGCGCACCGCCGGGTAAAGCTCGCCTGACATCTAGCGCGTCACTGTGGGAGGGTAAATTCCAGCCGAAGGCCGGCCAACAACGCTATTGAGACCGCGAGCATCGTTTCCGAGAATCAACGAACAAGTGCGGGCTCTCGGAAAAGCGGGGCTTGGGGAATGGCACGACCCTGCCGAGGTTCCTCGACGGAATTTGGCAACAAGCAGCGCCATGGACAGGCCTGCATCAATTGGCGTTGCCGGGTGGGCGCCTGGCACTCGATCAATTGATACCGGGAGCCCCGGTAGGGAATTTGATTTGATCGGCATGCGAACCGCTCACGTTCAATCGGCTCGCTCGAAGGGGCACAGTTCTCTAACCAGCTGTCTCAGCCATTCGCTCCCCGGCTCCCGATCTTCACGGGCATGCCATACCATTGCGATCGGATTTGCGGAGAATGAAATCGGAACGGGGCAGGTCGAAAGACCAAAACGATCCGCATACCGATGTGCAATGCGTGATGGCAAGGTCGTGAGAACGGGAGTGTCCGCCGCCATCATTAGCACTGCGAGAAAATTGGGACCGGCAGAAACTATATTGAGTTCGACGCGCGCATCGCGCAATGCATCTTCGAGGCAACCTAATATTGTATTTCGCATTGATACAACTACGTGCGGCGTTTCGACATAGGTTTGTTCGTCAATCGGCGTTTTGATCGGAATCAGATCAGGATTGAAACAACAGGTCAGTGTTTCATTAAATAGCTCGTGTCGTCGTATCCAGGGATGGGTGCTTTCGTAGCAACCGATAGCCAGATTCAGTTCACCACGATCGAGCATGTCGGGCATGTCCTGCGGATCGACCGAACGCGCCAGCAACGTCATGCCTTGAGCGTCGGTCCGGAAGCGGGCAACCATATCCGGCAGGAGCAGCGATTCGATTCCGTTTGTCATTGCAACGCGGAAGTCTCGCCGTGCGTTCGACGGATCGAACGACTCTTCCGTTTTCAATGCTTCCTGCAACTGCAGCAATGAACTCCGGACCGTATGCTGCAACGATAATGCTCGCGGGGTCGGCTGTAATGTCCGCCCAACCCTGATGAACAGTTCGTCTCTGAGCAGCAGACGCAACGTGGACAACGAGTGGCTCATTGCCGGTTGCTGGATCCGTAGTTTTGCGGCTGCGCGCGTCACGCTGCGTTCCTGCATCAGCGCATCGAACGCGATCAACAGATTCATATCGAACGAACGTAGATCGAAATGATCGATAGTTTCCATGCCTGGTATCGATTGGATGTATTAGCGTAGCCTGAGTATAGTAGATTCGTTCAGCCATTACTATGAGAGTCAGATGAGCGTCGATATCTCAACAATTGCAGCACCCCGGTTTCACGTGGGTGATATGGAAATCACACGTATCACCGAAATTTCATTCGAATTCCCGGTGACCTTTCTGTTTCCGGAATGGCAGGACAATCTGACTGAAGCGCAACTCCAAAATCTGCACGAAGGCGTTTTAACGCCTGATCGCAGAAGTGCGATCGTCTATGTGAACTCCTGGGTCGTCCGAACACCCAATCTGTTGTTCATCGTCGATACCGGAATCGGAGATGGTCGAGTACGTCACATCGAAGCATTCAACAACCTTAATACCGGATACCTCGAACGAATGAAGGCTAACGGCATAGATCCGCATGCTGTCGATTTTGTATTTTGTACTCATCTTCATAGCGATCACGTTGGCTGGAACACCCATCTATCGAACGGAGTCTGGGTTCCGACGTTTCCGTCTGCGCGTTATCTCTGGTCTCGCGGCGAGCATGACTGGTCTGCCGGAGATACTTTCAGGAATATCGTCTCTCCTGGCGTCTACGAAGACAGCGTGCGTCCGATTGTCGATGCGGGTCTTGTCGATGTTGTTCCCGACGTTGGTGCAGAAGTGATCGAAGGCGTGAGGTTTCACCCCACTCCTGGACACACTCCCGGCCATATGTCGATCAGTATCCGGTCAGGTGGAGGCGAAGCATTTTTCAGTGGCGACGTCATCCACAACCCGATTCAGATTTACCGACCGGAATGGAACTCCGCCTTCTGCGAGAACCAGGATGCGGCACGCAAGTCGAGGCACTGGATGCTCGAATATGCGGCTGAATCCGGTGCACTGGTTTTGCCTGCGCACTTTGGCGCGAATTCAGCAGGTTACGTGAAGCGGGAGTCGAACAACTTCCGCTGGATCTTCGCTTGAACTATCGGGACTATTCCATTGACTCGACCACACCTTTCACCTTCCGTCCGATCGGGAGAATTAATTTTTACTTCCGGCCAACTCGCATTCGATGCTGAAGGGCATATTGAGGGAGACGTGGTGCATCAGACTCGCGTCATACTGCAACGCATTGCATCGCTGCTCGCACCTTCGGGCCTTGGCTTGACGGACATCGGTAAAACCACGGTCTGGCTTCGCCGTGCGTCAGATTTCGAAGCGTTCAACGCCGCATACGCGAGCGTGTTTGGGACACATCGACCGGCGCGATCGACGGTGGTATGTGGATTGACCGTCCCCGAGGCACTTGTCGAGATCGAGGCGGTGGCGTGGCCGGGAGGTAGCGCATGAGTCACGTTCCGCTGGACCCGGGCGCGGCACGCGTTGTTGCGCTCGCGCGCGAAAGTGGGGCTTCGGGCCCGGAAGCCGGATCCCCCGAGCAGGCGCGCGTTGCATTTCGCATAAGTCGCAAAGCGCTTGCGTCGCAGCCGGTTCAGGTTTCCTCGGTTCGGGATCTCGAAGTCGTGCGCCCGGACGGAAAACTCGGGCTCCGCTGTTATCGCGGGTGGGGAACGGACGACGGATCCCAGCTTCCATGCCTGCTCTTCTTCCATTCCGGCGGCTGGGTGTCCGGTGATCTCGACACCCATGACAACGCCTGCCGAGCGATAGCCAGCACGGCGCGAATCTCGGTGATGGCGGTCGATTATCGACTCGCTCCTGAGCATCCGTTTCCGGCGGCAATCGAGGACGCGCAAGCTGCGTACGCTTACATTCTTGAACACGCGTCGTCGTTGAACATCGATGCGACAAAGATCGCCGTGGGTGGTGACAGTGCGGGTGGCAACCTCGCGGCGGTTCTCACACACCTGTTGCGCGACGCGGGCGGGCATCAGCCGATCGCGCAAGTACTGCTCTATCCCGCCACCGACTTCGCGGCGAATACAGCGTCACTCGAGCAGTTCTCGCTTGGACCGACGTTGACAAAAGCAAGTCTCGATTGGTTCGCAGATCAATATTTGCCGGTAGGCGAAGATCGCCTCGACTGGAAAGCGTCACCGCTCAGGGCTCCCACTTTTGCCACCTTGCCGGCAGCGTATGTCGTGACTTGTGGCCATGATCCGTTGTGTGACGAAGGCGCCGCATATTCCGCCCGACTTCGCGATGCGGGTGTCCCGGTTCGTCACCAGCACTATCCAGGTCAGATACATGGCTTTCTGACGATGGGTGGCCTGATTCCTGAATCAACGGTTCTGATTGGCGAGGTCGCAGTCTTTCTTGACCAAGTATTTAGCAGATTTCGCGGAGCGTAGGCGCCGCCACGAGTACTCGCTATCTCGTGTCGAGAAAGATCGAACTCCCAGGATCGTGCGCCGACTCTCGCCACAAAATTTCACCCCACTGCACCGACAACCTGCGGTGAAGGCAGCCCCGGAACCTTGCACACGCATCGGTGGGCGAAACTGCTGCGCTCACTATCAAATGAGACGTCAACGATACGATGCTATCGATCGAAAATTGCGCAAAGATTCTTCGATTGCAAAGATTGACCTCGCATCCGCTCGGGATGACATGAATTGGGCTGGCAGCCACTGATATGTCGTCTTTTATTCAAAGACTACATGTTGAGACTGCGGACATCCTTTCCGAGAGACCACAACCAGCCAGCAACCCCATCCACCCCTTCACTCCCCGTACCGGTATTCGTCAACCAAACTGTACCGGTACTGTACAGACAACCGTCGCTAAACTGACCTCCATCCCAGTCCCGAACCGAATGGAGAATCCGCGATGGAATTCCTCACCCTGAGCGCGTTGCCCGCCGGCATGCTGTTCGCGCTCGTCACGTCGATCACGCCCGGCCCGAACAACACGATGCTGCTCGCATCCGGCGTCAACTTCGGTTTCCGCCGCACCATGCCGCACCTGTTCGGCATCAGCATCGGCGTCGCGATCCTGATGCTCTGCGTCGGCTTCGGCCTCGGAGAAGCGTTCAGGCGTATGCCGCTGCTGTACACGATCCTCGAAGCCGCGAGCGTCGCGTACCTGCTGTACCTCGCATGGCGCATCGGCACGTCGGGCGAAGTAAAGGCGCACGGCGGCAAGCCGCGTCCGATGACGCTCATCGAAGCCGCCGCGTTCCAGTGGATCAACCCGAAGGCATGGATGATGGTGCTGACCGCGGCGACGACGGTCCGCCTGTCCGCCGACTACGGGATGAACGCCGCATGGATGGCCGTCGTGTTCATCCTGATCGGCTTCCCGTGCATCAGCCTGTGGGCCGCGTTCGGGCTCGGCCTGCGCCGCTTCCTGTCGAACCCCCGCGCGCTGCGCATCTTCAACGTGACGATGGCCGTGCTGCTGATCCTGTCGCTGTATCCGCTGGTCGCGCACCTGCTGGCGTAGTGAGCACTCACCGCGCGCCCGTTGAGATTCGCCCGATGCAGGCGTACCCTTTTGCTACGGGCGCGCGCAACCGCTTGGCCGGTTGCGCCGCTGCTGCCGGGAGAGTGTCGATGAAGCCACTGCTGAGGGCGGGCGAACACATCGAGGGGATGCACTGGATCGCCGAGTATCGCCCGCTCACGCACGAGATCCGCGTGCTGCGCGAAGACATCGAGATCGGCATCTACAGCGCGCCGCCGACGATGTTCGGCGAAGAGGAAGACATGGGCGCCGCGAACCTCGCCGATCATCGCAGCCGGGAGGCCGCGCTGCGCGCGTATCTGCGCAACTTCGTGAAGGACCACGACGCGGAAGAATAGCCGGCGGCCCGCCGGCCGCCGTATTGGCGGGCCGGCGCATCGCACCGGCCCGCGCGTCGCTCAATGCCCGAGCGATTCGATCTTGCCTGCCGGCTGCGTCACGCCATGCGGCCGCGCCATCTGCTTGACCAGCAGCGCGACACACGCGAGCAAGCCCGCGACGGCAATCGTCGCGAACACGCCCGCGAACGAGAAATGCCGGCGCGTCAGCTCGGCGACGAGGAACGATCCCGCAATCCCGCCGAAGCGGCCGACGCCGAGCATCCACGCGACACCCGTGCCACGCCCTTCGGTCGGATAGAACGCGGCGGCGAGCGCCGGCATCGACGATTGCGCGGTGTTCATCAGCACCCCGGCCACGAACACGACCAGCACGAGCAGCCCGACGTTGCCGGCCGCCTGCCCGATCGCATAGACGCTCACCGCCGTCAGCGCATAGCACACGGCGATCACGCGGTTCGCGTTGAAGCGGTCCATCAGCACGCCGCACAGCACGGCGCCGACGCCGCCGAGCGGGAACAGCGCGGAGATCAGCGTCGCACTCTTCGGCGTCAGGCCGGCATCCTTCAGCAGGATCGGCATCCAGTTGATCGACGCGTAGAAGATCACGAGCCCCATGAAGTACGCGAGCCACAGCATCACCGAGCCGACGATGTACGAGCGCGACAACACGACGCCGAGGCCCTTGCTGCCGGTCTGCGGCGCGGCTTCGGTCATCGCGAACGAGCCGGCGTTCAGCGCATCGCGCGAGATGCGCGCGAGCGTCGCGCGGACCTTGTCGACGGCATGATTGTTGGCGACCATGAAGCGCACCGATTCCGGCATCTTCAGCAGCAACAGCACGCCGAGCAGCAGCGGCGTCACGCCGCCGAGGATCAGCACGCTGCGCCAGCCGAAATGCGGAATCATCCATGCAGCCAGGAAACCGCCGAACGCGGCGCCGAGCGGGAAGCCGCAAAACATCAGGTTGATCACGGTCGCACGGCGTTTATCCGGGCAGAACTCGCCCATCATCGTGACCGCGTTCGGCATCGCCGCGCCCAGCCCGACGCCGGTGATGAAACGCAGGATCGTCAGGTGCCCGATGGTCGTCGAGAATGCGGACATCAGGCATGCGACGCCGAACAGGAATACCGAGCCGATCAGCAGCGAGCGGCGCCCGAGCTTGTCGGACAGCGGGCCCGACACGAGCGCACCGCACGCGAGGCCGAACAGCGCGGCGCTCAGCACCGGTGCGAGATCGGGTTTGGTGAGGTTCCATTCGCCGAGCAGCGACGGCGCGATGAAGCCGATCGCCGCCGTATCGAAGCCGTCGAGCAGCACGATCACGAAACACATGAGGAATACGAGCCATTGAAATCCGCCGAACGGCTGCTCGTTGATGAAGGTCTGGACATCGACCACGGGTGTGCGATTCATCGCTAGTCTCCTGTGTCGATCCAAGTTAGCGCTTTAGCGCTTACCTGGATCCCATGCTTCGCGGTCGATCCAGGTTAGCGCTTTAGCGCTTGCCTGGATCCCATGCAAAGCCACTTTGTTTATAAGCGACGCGGCCTCGGAACCGCGTCTTGCCTTTGTTCGCGCACCGGCCATCCGGTGCGCCGCGCGCCGATGCTCTGCCGGCGCGTTCATTCATCATCGGGGGCCGCCCACCATCAGCGGGCCTCGAAGCAAGCTCGGACTACGCCCGGCGCTTAACCGGCGGCCCCGTCTTGTTCCTTGAAGATCTTGTCTGCCAAATGGAACGCGGAATTCGCAGCCGGCACGCCGCAGTAGATCGCGGTCTGCAGCAGCACTTCCTTGATCTCGTCGCGCGTCACGCCGTTGTTGCGCGCGGCACGGAGGTGCAGCGCCAGTTCCTCGCCACGGTTCAGCGCCACCATCATCGCGATGGTCAGCAGGCTGCGCGTATGGCGCGGCAAGCCGTCGCGCGTCCAGATCTCGCCCCATGCATAGCGCGTGATCAGGTTCTGGAATTCGTCGGTCACCTCGGTGCGGTTCTCGATCGAGCGGTCGACGTGCGCGTCGCCGAGCACCGCGCGACGCACCTTCATCCCTGCTTCGTAACGTTCCTGGTCATCCATCGCCGGTGCCTCACGCAGTCAGGAAATCGAGCAGCGCGCGGTTGAAGCCGTCGGTGCACTCGATGTTCGAAATATGCGCGGCGTCGAATTCGACGTGCTGCGCACCCGGAATCGCGGCGGCCAGCGCGCGGCCCTGGTCGGGCGGCGTCGACATGTCCTTCGCACCGGTCACGACGAGCACCGGCAGCGCGATGCCTTTCACCTCTTCGCGCAGGTCGGCCGCGTTCAGCGCGTCGCAGTTCGCTGCATAGCCATCCTTGTCGGTATGCACGAAGGTGTCGCGGATCGCATCGAACAGGCGCGGCTCGCGTTCGACGAACGCGTCCGTGAACCAGCGCGGCAGCACGGCGTCGGCGAGCGCGGCCATCCCCTCGGCACGCGCCTTCTGCGCACGCGGCGCCCACACTTCCGGCGAACCGATCTTCGCGGCGGTGTTCGACAGCACGGCGCGCACGATGCGCGACGGGAAGCGTGCCGCCAGCGCCGCACCCGTCAGGCCGCCCATCGAGATCCCGCAGAAGTGGGCGCGGGCGATGCCGACGTGGTCGAGCAGGCCGATCACGTCGCCGGCGAGCTGCTCGATCGTGTACGAACCGGCCGGCGCGTCGGAATGGCCGTGACCGCGCGTGTCGTAGCGCAGGATGTTGAAGTGCTGCGTGAGCGGACGGATCTGCGGTGCCCACATCTGCAGGTCGGCGCCGAGCGAGTTCGAGAAGACGAGCCAAGGCGCGTCGTCGCGCGCGGCACGGTCGATCCGGTAATGCAGTTTCACGCCGTTGACAGTGGCGAAAGGCATCAATGTTCTCCTGGTGATTGCGCGCCCGCGTGCAGCGCGAGCACGGCGTCGACGTAGGCCTGCGCCTCGCCGACGTAATGAGCGGGATCCAGCAGCCGCGCGAGCGCGTCGCGCGACAGGTGCGCCGACACGGTCGCATCGGCGGCGAGCACGTCGAACAGCGTCGCGCCCGTGCGGACGGCTTCCTTCGACCCATGTTCGACGACGTGATGCGCGTCGAGCCGGCCGATCTTGTCGCCGAGCGCGAGCATCACCGCTTCGCCGAGAATCAGCCCGCGCGTCAGGTCGAGGTTCGCGGCCAGGCGTTCGGTGTTCACGTCAAGGCCCGCGACGATCTGCGCGATCTGCGCCAGCGCGCCGCCGGTCAGGCGCGCGAGATCGGGCAACGCATCCCATTCGGCTTGCCAGCCGCCGAGCGCGCGCTCGTGCTCCTGCACCATCCCCGCGAACACCGTCGCGACGAGATTCGGTGCACGGACGGCTGCCGTCAGCACGGCTGCGCAGCCGACCGGGTTGCGCTTGTGCGGCATCGTCGACGAGCCGCCCTTGCCGGCGGCAACGGGCTCGCCGAGCTCGCCGACTTCGGTCTGCATCTGCAGCGACACGTCGCGTGCGATCTTGCCGAGCGTACCGGTCAGCATTCCGAAACAGGACGCGGCTTCCGCGATACGGTCGCGCTGCGTGTGCCACGGCACGGCCGGCG
>NZ_JAAGPG010000258.1:0-11836 GCF_017104665.1 Burkholderia sp. Se-20378
TGCCGAGGATCGCGACGGTTGCGACCACCGTCGCCATCGTCACCGGCTCGCCCAGCAGCAGCGCACCGAGCGCAACCGCGACGATCGGGTTCACGTACATGCAGCTGCTCGCGATGATCGGGCTCGTGTGGCGGATCAGGTAGCCGTACGCGACGTACGCGGCCATCGTGCAGAACACCATCAGGTACAGGAACGCGAACACCGGCCCCACCATCACGTGCTCGATGCGTTCACCGATCAGCCAGGCAACGAGCGTCGAGATCATGCCGCCGAGGCCGATCTGCAGCGACGTCGACAGAAACAGGTCGGACGGCAGCTTGAGCCGCGTCGCGAGATGCGCGCCGCCGGCCCAGAACAGGGCGCCGGCCAGCACGCAGATCGTGCCGAGCGCCGAATTCTGCGCAGCCGCGCCGCCCGAGTTCAGCACGACGATGCCGACCATCCCGAGCGCGACGGCGCCCCACTCGCCTTTCGTGACCGGCCGCCCGGCGACCGCCGCGATCACGGTCGCGAACAGCGGCACCGTGGCCACCATCACCGCGGCCGAGCCGCTGCTGACCGAGCTGATCCCGAGCGCGATCGTGCCGGACGACAGCGCGACGAGCATCGTGCCGACGATCCCTGCATTGCGAATTTCGAGCAGCGTCGGCCATTCGGGCTTGCGCCGCAGCGCGAAGATGAACAGGCCGATCCCGCCGAGCAGGTTGCGCAGCCCCGACAGCAGCAGCGGCGGGAACGACTGCAGCGCGAAATGCAGGCCGCTGTAGGTCGAGCCCCAGACGAAATAGATGAAGACGAGCGCCAGCGCCACGCGGCCGCCGCGGCTTTGCGGCAGGCGGATCCGGAACGAGAAGCGGGCGAAGAAATCGAGGAGACGGTCGAGCGGCGTCATTGCGCAGCCTGCCCGCACGTCACGCCGCGTGCTCCGCTGAAAGACGCCGGCGATGCCGGCAAACGGCCCTGGCGGGACCGGGAAGGCAGAGCGAACGTGCGGAACGACATGGCAGTGCGAACGGCGACGAAAGAGAACCGGCAAGCGGCGGCAGAGGGACAAAAAAACGCGCGCAACCGTTTCGGCTGCGCACGCTCGGCATTATGGCATCAAGGATTCGAAAGCATCATCGGACCAGTCTGAAAGGATCACGAATGATGTTTCCGCGCGACATTTTTCGGCCGGCAGGCGGCTGAAATCGGGGGCCGGATACGCGACCCGGACGCGTTGCCGGGGTGTCAATCCGACCCGCCCTCCACGCCCATCCGTCGCGATCGAGTCGCCATCGGCCGAACGGCCAGTCCTGCACGCCGGCCAGCGCTTCCCCCTTATCGTAACGGTCGGCTCACGCGCCTCCTGCGCTGCGCGGCCCTCTTTCGAAACCCGCACCATCCATACAAAATTTTGTATAATTCAGACATTCTTCCGCCGAAGCCGGTTGTTTTCGTCGGCAGCGCGCTAGCCGATCTTCGCGGCTTTCCGTTGCCCGCGCGACGCGAAGCCGGTCACCAGATCGATCAGGTGCAACGCGGCCTGGCGCCCGACGACTGGAAGCCGATGCGTACCGTCGGCGTCGGCGTGCGGGAAATTCGCCTGCGCGATGCGAGCGGCGCGTTCCGGATCATTTACGTCGCGACATTCGCCGACGCCGTCTACGTGCTTCATTGCTTCCGGAAGCAATCGGCGCGCACGACCAGGGCCGATATCGAACTGGCCGCCCGGCGCTATTGCGCGCTGACGATGGAGAGGAAACGATGACCAACGAACGTTATTCAAGCGTCTGGGACGCAATCGAGGGCCAGCCGGCCGAAGCCGAGAACATGAAGCTGCGCTCCGAGCTGATGATCGCGCTCAAGCAGCGCATCGCACAGCTCGAGCTCAGTCAGGCCCAGGCCGCGAAACAGCTGGGTGTCACGCAGCCGCGCGTCTCCGATCTGATGCGCGGCAAGATCAACCTGTTCGGACTCGACGCGCTCGTGAACATGGCGGCGGCCGTCGGCCTGCGCGTCGACCTCCAGGTGCGCGAATCCACGTGACGCGTGACGCGTCACGGGCGATGCCGCGATGCCCGACGCATCGCGGCGCGCACATGCGCCGGGCATCGCACGCCCGGACCGCTCACGATCCGCCGAACCAGTTGTACCCCTGATCGACCCAGTAGCCACCCGGAAACGTATCGGTCACGAAGATCTCCATGATGTGCTTCGGGTTCTTGTAGCCGAGCTTGGTCGGCATCCGCAGCTTCATCGGGAAGCCGAATTCCGGCGGCAACCGATGACCGTCGTACTCGAACGCGAGCAGCGTCTGCGGATGCAGCGCGGTCGGCATGTCGATGCTCTCGTAGTAATCGTCCGCGCATTTGAAGCCGACGTACTTCGCCCGCGTATCGGCGCCGGCGCGTGCGAGAAACGCGCCGAACGGCGTGCCGCCCCAGCGGCCGATCGCGCTCCACCCTTCCACGCAGATATGCCGCGTGATCTGTTCCGCGTGCGGCAGCGCATACAGTTCGTCGAGCGTCCACACGCGCTTGCCCGTCACGCGGCCGGACAGCACGAGCCGATAGGTCGACGCATCGACGTGCGGCACGTCGTCGATCCCGTAGTACGCATTGAACGGGAACGGTCGCGTGATATCGGCTTCGGTGTAGGTCGGCGCGAGCCGCTCGCCGCTGAACAGCCAGGCCTGCACGCGGTCGTTCATGCGCGACACCTTCTCGAGGAACGTGTTGACCGACGCATCGTCCTTCAGCGTACAGCCGGTCAGCATCGTCAGGCCGCCGAGCGTCAGCACGCGCCGGTTGAACAGCCGCCGCGACGGCATCTCGAGCTCGCGGCGCACGTCGAGTTCGAGCGACTTCCGGTCGAGCGTCCAGCGCGAACCGTCGCGCTTGTATTCGGATTCCGACATGATGATTTCCTTCACCCGAAGTTGACGGGTCAGCGCCCGCGCAGCATCGCGAGCAGCGAGCGCGGCACCAGCAGCGCCATCGCGACGTGAACGACGATGAATGCGACGAGCAGCGACATCGCCCAGAAGTGCACGACACGCGCGTTGTCGTAGCCGCCGAACAATTCGCGCAGCAGCGGGAATTGCACGGATTTCCAGATCGTGAGCCCCGACAGCACCAGCACGACGAGATCGACGATCGCGGTCAGGTAGGCGGCACGCTGCACCGCGTTGTAGACGCTCAGGTCGGCGTGCGACAGCCGCCCGCCCAGCGCGGCACGGACGTCGCGCCAGATCGACGCCGGCGTGACGGGCAGCATCTTGCGCGCGAGGCGCCCCGTCGCGATCGACATCGTCAGGTAGAACAACCCGTTGAAGACGAGCAGCCACATCGCCGCGAAATGCCATTGCAGCGCGCCCCCGAGCCAGCCGCCCAGCGTGAGGCCATGTGGAAACGTGAACGGCGGATAGATCGGCGACGCGTCGTAGATGCGCCAGCCGGACAGCACCATCAGGATCGCCGCGAGCGCGTTGAGCCAGTGGCTCGCGCGCACCCACAGCGGATGGATCGGGCGCGCGGGCGGCGTGGCGGCCGCGCGGCCGGTGGCGGGAACGGTTTGCATGATGAAGACTCCCGGAATGAGTCGACGGGACGGGACGAAATGCGGGCGGCCGCCGTGCGACGCACGCGCCGGCCGCGCCGCGTCCGCCTCCGTCAGTTGGACGGCGCCATCTTGTCGCCCGACGGCTTGCCCATCTCGTCGTGCGACATCGCGTCCTTCTTCATCGCGTCTTTCTTCATTGCATGCTTCTTCATGCCGTCCTTCTTCATCGCGTCATGGCCCATTGCATCCTTGGCCATCGCGTCGTGGCCCATCGCGTCCTTCGACATCGACGAGCCCGGCTGCGACATCGCGTCGTTCTGCGCATACGCGCCCGTGGCGATCGTGGCGAAAGCGGCGACGCAAGCGGCAATCAGTACTTTTTTCATGACATCTCTCCAAAACAACATGGGTTTAAGGAGCCGAATAGACGGACGACGTCGCGGGAAATGACAGCCGCTGCGAAAATTTTTTTTGAGGTTGCGCGAAAGCGCGCCATGTTGCACCGCGTCGCCCCGGCGGGACGAGCCGTGGGGCCATGCGGCGACGACGCGCGCTGCCATTTCGACGGGCCATCGTAACGCCCGCCATGCTGCGGCCGCACCGGGGCAGCCGATCCTCTCCCGGTTGAAACCGCCGCCAAGCCAGTGTATCGTGTGCCCTGCTAACGCGGGGGTCCTGCAATGCGCCCGGTCAAACAACCGGCATTGCGGGTGAGAAATACCCTTTGAACCTGATCTGGATAATGCCAGCGCAGGGAAGCGTACGGATTTCGCCGCCATCCTTCTGACGAAATCCGCCGCCTCACCAAGCCTCGTCTCCTGCTTAGCTCGAGCCCCACATACGTCAAGGGCTCCGGGCAAGCGCCGAAGCGCCTGTCCGGCGCTCACACAGGAGATTGCATGAACGCCAATCCGAAGTTTCTGTCCGCCGACGCTCATGTCGATGCCGCGGCCGTCGCCCCGCTGCCGAATTCCCGCAAGGTTTATGTAACCGGCTCCCAGCCCGACATCCGCGTGCCGATGCGTGAAATCACGCAGGCCGACACGCCGACCGGCTTCGGCGGCGAAAAGAATCCGCCGATCTACGTGTACGACACGTCGGGCCCCTACACCGATCCGGAAGCGAAGATCGACATCCGCGCAGGCCTGGCCGCGCTGCGTCAGGGCTGGATCGAGGCACGCGGCGACACCGAAGTGCTCGGCGGCCTGTCGAGCGATTACGGCCTCGAGCGCGCGGCCGACCCGGCCACCGCCGACCTGCGGTTCCCGGGCCTGCACCGCAACCCGCGCCGCGCCCAGGCCGGCAAGAACGTCTCGCAGATGCACTACGCGCGCCAGGGCATCATCACGCCGGAAATGGAATACATCGCGATCCGCGAGAACCAGCGCCGCGCCGAGTACCTCGAGAGCCTGAAGGCCAGCGGCCCGAACGGCGCGAAGCTCGCCGCGATGATGGGCCGCCAGCACCCGGGCCAGGCGTTCGGCGCAGCGGCCTTCGGCGCGAACGCGCCGGCCGAGATCACGCCGGAATTCGTGCGCTCGGAAGTGGCGTGCGGCCGCGCGATCATCCCCGCGAACATCAACCACCCGGAATCCGAGCCGATGATCATCGGCCGCAACTTCCTCGTGAAGATCAACGCGAACATCGGCAACTCGGCCGTCACGTCGTCGATCGGCGAGGAAGTCGACAAGATGACGTGGGCGATCCGCTGGGGCGGCGACACGGTGATGGACCTGTCGACCGGCAAGCACATCCACGAAACGCGCGAGTGGATCATCCGCAACAGCCCGGTGCCGATCGGCACGGTGCCGATCTACCAGGCGCTGGAAAAGGTCAACGGCAAGGCTGAAGACCTGACCTGGGAAATCTTCCGCGACACGCTGATCGAACAGGCCGAGCAAGGCGTCGACTACTTCACGATCCACGCGGGCGTGCGCCTGCAGTACGTGCCGCTCACCGCGAACCGGATGACCGGCATCGTGTCGCGCGGCGGCTCGATCATGGCGAAGTGGTGCCTCGCGCATCACAAGGAAAGCTTCCTGTACGAACACTTCGAAGAGATCTGCGAGATCATGAAGGCGTACGACGTGAGCTTCTCGCTCGGCGACGGCCTGCGCCCCGGCTCGATCTACGACGCGAACGACGAAGCGCAGCTCGGCGAGCTGAAGACGCTCGGCGAACTCACGCAGATCGCATGGAAGCATGACGTGCAGGTGATGATCGAAGGCCCCGGCCACGTGCCGATGCAGTTGATCAAGGAGAACATGGATCTCCAGCTCGACTGGTGCAAGGAAGCGCCGTTCTACACGCTCGGGCCGCTGACCACCGACATCGCACCGGGCTATGACCACATCACGTCCGGCATCGGCGCCGCGATGATCGGCTGGTTCGGCACCGCGATGCTGTGCTACGTGACGCCGAAGGAACACCTCGGGCTGCCGAACAAGGACGACGTGAAGGAAGGCATCATCACGTACAAGCTCGCCGCGCACGCCGCCGACCTCGCGAAGGGCCATCCGGGCGCGCAGGTGCGCGACAACGCGCTGTCGAAGGCGCGCTTCGAGTTCCGCTGGGAAGACCAGTTCAACATCGGCCTCGATCCGGACAAGGCACGCGAATTCCACGACGAAACGCTGCCGAAGGATTCCGCCAAGGTCGCGCACTTCTGCTCGATGTGCGGCCCGCACTTCTGCTCGATGAAGATCACGCAGGACGTGCGCGAGTTCGCGGCGCAGCAGGGCGTGTCGGAAACCGAAGCGCTGAAGAAGGGGATGGAAGTGAAGGCGGTCGAGTTCGTCAAGACCGGCGCCGAGATCTATCACCGTCAGTAAGCAAACGCGCGGTCCGGCGATCCCCGCCGGATCGCCTTGCGCAATGCACGAAGCCCGCTTTCGAGCGGGCTTTTTTGCGCATGCCGCGTGCCTGCCGGCTGACGGGAAAACCACCCGAAACAATTCATTACGAAACCCCGCGAGCCTTAACAAGTCCTTACAGCAGCGCCGGGGGACGGCGCGTAGATTGGGTTCATGCGCGGCCGCCGGCCGGTCGCGTGTCCTCTGTTCACAACCGCAAGGACAACGATCATGAATTCGATACGGCGTATTGGGATTTGCGCGCTGCTCGTCGCGACCGTGGCCAGCCTGTCGGCCTGTGACTCGATGTCGAGACGCCAGCGCGACACGGCAATCGGTGCGGGTGTCGGCGGCGTCGCCGGCGCGGCGATCGGCGGCAGCGCGCTGTCGACGCTGGGCGGCGCAGCGGCCGGCGGCATCATCGGTAACCAGGTCGGCAAGTAAGCGGCGCGGCGCGCCGCGACAGTCAGCCAGACGGCGTTTTCGCGGTGCGGAAGCGCCGTTTTCGCATGCGGCGCCGCAACGTGCCGGCCGCCTGCGCGGAAATGATCCGTTACCGTTTTGCACACCGTGTCATCGGCGCGCGGCCTAAGCTTAAGCATCTGCCGATTGCCGGCTCCGCCGGAGAAACATCATGAACAGGACCTTCGTCGCCGCGGCGCTCGCCAGCGTGACGCTCGCCGGCTGCTACTACCCGTACGGCTATTATCCTGGCGGCTATTACACGGCTGCACCGGTGCAGCCGGCCCCCGTCTACGTCGATCCGGGCCCCGCCTATTACTATCCGGCACCGGCCTATGCACCCGCATGGGGCGGCTATTGGGGACCGGCGCTCTCGCTCAATTTCGGCTTCGGCGGACGCGGCGGCTGGCGCCATCACTGATCGGGCACGACCGCCGGCAGGCGGCCGCCCCGCGCCGGCCACCGGCGACCTTCCCGTTTCTTGCCATTTCATCGAAACGTGAAACGACGGCGAGGTAACGGGGTGTAAGATTCTTCGCATCCCGTCCCTGCCCTTCACGACCGATGTCCGCCAAGAACGCCCTTCTGCTGACCGTGCTCGCTGCCCTGTGGGGTGCGTCGTTCCTGTTTATCCGGATCGGCGTCGTCGATCTCGGCGTCGCGCCGCTGATGGCGTTGCGGGTAGGCATCGGCGCGCTGTTTCTCGCCGGCTTCGCGCTGACGCGCTTCAAGCCCGCCGATCTCGGCGCCCGGCTGCGCCGCCATGCGTGGCCATTGTTCGTCGTCGGCGCGCTGAACTCGGGCATCCCGTTCTGCCTGTTCGCGTTCGCCGAACTGACGCTGTCGGCCGGCGTGACGTCGGTGATCAACGCGACGACGCCGCTCTGGGGCGCGCTCGTGGCCTACGTATGGCTGAAGGACAAGTTGTCGCTGCCGCGCGCGCTCGGCCTCGTGATCGGTTTCGCCGGCGTGCTCACGCTCGTGTGGAACCAGATCGCGAATGCGCACGGCGAAACGGGCGCCACCGCGACCGCACTCGCCGCCGCCGCCGCCCTCGGCGCGACGCTGCTGTACGGCATCGCGGCCAACTACACGAAGCGCAAGCTGACCGGCGTCGATCCGCTCGTCAACGCAACCGGCTCCATGATCGGCTCGACCATCCTGCTGCTGCCGTTCGCGATCGCCACCTGGCCGGCCGCACCGGTCAGCGCGCACGCGTGGGGCTCGGTGCTCGCCCTCGGCGTCGCCTGCACGGGCATCGCGTATTTCATCTACTTCTACCTGATCGCTCACATCGGCCCCGCCCGCGCGATTACCGTGACCTTCGTGATCCCCGTGTTCGGGCTGCTGTGGGGCGCGCTGTTCCTCGGCGAACACGTGTCGGCCGTGATGATCGAAGGCTGTGCGATCGTGCTCGTCGGCACCGCGCTCGCCACCGGCGTGATCAAGCGGATTCCCGGAATCCGGCCGCGCAGCGGCGAAGCCACCTGACGATTCGTCCGGGTGCACGCGCCGCCCTCGGTCGGGCCGTGAAGCCTGACGTCCCGGCGCCGGCCTTTCACCGCCGCACCGTGGAGGGTGCCGCAACGCGACCGGTATTCCTCTGATGGCGGCCTCCGCTCACCGCTTGCCGGCCGCCGGGATTTCCCGCGTTACCCCGCATGCCATGCCGCCAGATTGTCATGTGCGGCGGCGACGCCCAACGCTACGCGGCGGTCATGCGCGGCGCGCATGCGGGCGGCGCCGGCCGCAGCCGCATTCCCGCGTGCGTCTGGAGTTTCCCTGATACGCGAGCGGCCGCGTTCCCGTTACACTCCGAACACTTACCCGCAGAAGGCGGTCTCGATGTCCCACGTCCTTTCGCGTCCGCCGGCGCGTGCGACTGCTTCAGCGTGGCGGCGCGCTGCCGTTCCGCCGCTCGACACCGGGCACCGTTGACATGAAGCCCGCCCGCGACCTCTCGCTCGACTCCCTGCTCGAACGTCTCACGCCGACGCCCGGCGGCTGGGTCGCCACCTATCGCACCACGACGTTACGCAGCGTGTTCCAGCCCGTGCTGTCGATCACGCACAAGCGGGTCGTCGGTTACGAAGCGCTGCTGCGCGTCGTCGATTCGAACGGTGCGTTGATCTCGCCCGCCGCGCTGTTCGAGAAGACGCGCGCCGATGCCGACGCGCTGTTGCTCGACCGGCTCGCACGCTGCCTGCATACGGCCAACTTCGTCGCGCAAGGCATCGGCGACGGCTGGCTGTTCCTGAACGTCACGCCGCGCGTGCTCGACTCGGGCCTCGTGCAGCGCGAATTCGTCGAGGCGCTGTGCCGGCATTACTCGCTGCCGCCGAACCGCATCGTGCTGGAAGTCGTCGAACAGCCCGCGCGCGACGAAGCCGCGCTCGCCCGCACGATCGACATGATCCAGCATCGCGACTTCCTGATCGCGATCGACGACTTCGGCACGGGATTCTCGAACTTCGACCGCGTGTGGCGCGCGCGACCCGACATCGTCAAGCTCGATCGCTCGCTCGTCGTACGCTCGACCGGTTCGGCCGAGGATCGCCGCATCATGCATCACCTCGTGTCGATGCTGCATCAGGCCGGTGCGATGGTGCTCGCCGAGGGCGTCGAGAGCGACGACTCGCTGCAGGCGCTGATGGAAGCCGACATCGATTTCGTGCAGGGTTTCCAGTTCGGCCAGCCCGATGCATCGATCGCCCATGCCAGCGCGGCGGCACCCGCGATGCTCGACGCCGCGTGGCAGCGCTTCATCGCGCGCCGGCACACGCCGGTCGTCGCCGAACAGCCGGGCTTCGACGCGATCGAGCGGCTCGTGCTGACCGGCGCGGCCGCGTTTTCCGCCAGCGGCAACCTGCAGGACGCCGCGCAGCGCGTGTTCGCGGTACCGGCCGCGCGCCGCGTGTTCGTCACCGACGAAACCGGCGAGCAGTTCCTGCCGTCGATCGGCGCGCGCGCCGAAGACGGTCAGGCGGGCGTCACCCGCCTTTCACCGCTGTTCCCGGAAACCCACAGCAACTGGTCGCGACGTCCGTATTTCCAGCGCGCGATCGCCGCGCCCGGACGCGTCGCGCTGATGGGCCCGCACTTCTCGCTGACGGAAGGCCGCGACTGCTATACGGCCGCCGTCGCGATCCGCGCGCAGAGCCGGCTCGTCGTGTTCTGCGTCGACTTCGTACTCGACAGCGCCGGGACCGTGATGCGCTAACCGGCGCGACGGCGGGCGACTGACGCTCGCGCCAGTCGTTCGCCCCTCATCCATTCGTCAGTCGATCACCTTCCCTCTGCCCGACTTCACCACGCTGCGACGCGACTTGTGCTCGAGCCGCCGTTCCTTCGACGCACGCGTCGGCCGGGTGGCGACCCGCGAGCGCGGCGTGAATGCAACGCCGCTGATCAACGCATCGAGTCGCGCCAGCGCGGCTTCGCGGTTCTTCTCCTGGGTGCGATATTCCTGCGACTTGATCACGACGATGCCGTCGCGCGTGATGCGCTGGTCCGACAGCGCGAGGAGCCGCTCCTTGATGACCGGCGGCAGCGACGACGCGCGGATATCGAAGCGCAGGTGGATCGCGCTCGACACCTTGTTCACGTTCTGCCCGCCCGCGCCCTGCGCGCGCACGGCCGTCCATTCGACTTCGGCCGGATCGAGCGTATAGCGGATCATCATCGCGAAGCCTCCATGCGGCGCCGGGCAAGCGCCTCGTCGACGCGTGCCGCGAGCCCCGAATCGCGCTGCGTACGCGTCGCAACCGCCTGCGCCAGCACGCGCCGCGGCCCGATCACCTGCACGCGCGTGCGAGCACGCGTGACGGCCGTATAGACGAGTTCGCGCGTCAGCACGCGGCCGAACGATGCCGGCAGCACGAGCGCGGCTTCGTCGAATTCAGAGCCCTGCGACTTGTGGACCGTCAGCGCGAACGCGGTTTCGTGCGGCGGCAGCGCGGCCGGCGACACAGCGCGCGCGGTGCCGTCCGCACGCCTGAACCACACGCGCAACACGCCGTGCGCGTCAGGCAGCGCGATGCCGATATCGCCGTTGAACAGCCCGAGCGCATAGTCGTTGCGCGTCACCATGATCGGCCGCCCCGTGAACCAGTGCGCGCCGACTGCGAGCGGTACACGCGCCGCGTGGCGCACGTGCGCGGCCACCAGCGCATTGACGTGCTCCGCACCGCGCAAGCCGCTGCGGGTCGCGCACAGGATCCGGAACCGGTTGAGCGCGTCGAACAGCGGCAGCGGATCGGGCACCGGCGCGGCCAGCGTGTCGCGCAACGCGTCGAGATAAGCACCGAAGCGCCGCGCGAGCCGCTCGACCGTCGACGCCGCGAGCGACTCGCCTGCATCGTCATGGAACGACGCGGCGGCTGAATCGTCGGCGGGCAGCGCGTCGAGTGCGGCCTGCACGTCGCCGCTGCGGATCGCGAGCGACAGCCGCCCGATCGGCGAATCGAGACCGAAGCGGTAATTGCGTTCGAGCCAGACCACGCAGTCGGCGAGCGGTGCGGGTGCGGGTGTATTGGACGCAGCGGCGGGTTCACCCGGCGGTATCGATGTGACCGACGCAAGCGCCGCGTCGCCCGCATCGAACGGCGGCAGCTCGACGGCGTCGAGCCACGCCAGTTCGTCGACCTCGATCCACGCTGGGGCCTCGCCTGCCTCACCAGGCTCACCGGTTTCGGTCGGCACCGGGCCTGCGGCCGGCAGCGGCGCTACGTCGGTCGGCGACGCTTCGTCATCCTGCGGTTCGTCATCGAAGAGCGATGCCTGTCGCTCATCGACTTTGCGTCGCGACGCCGGTTTGCGTGTAGCGGTGGCAGCGGATGCCGACGGAGGTGCCGGGGCGCGGGCGACGGCAGAAACCGGATGCGCGGCGGGAACGGCTTCGTCCTGCACCGGCAACGCCGCGACGAATGCCGCCGCGTCGATGCCGAGCGCCTGCGCGATGCGCGTGCGCGCCGCGGCGG
>NZ_JAAGPG010000259.1:0-11870 GCF_017104665.1 Burkholderia sp. Se-20378
CCGGGGGCTGTTTCATCTCAGCCTCCGCCGGGCCGCCCCAAGGAGGCTGACCGCCCCCTCGGGGGGCCGTGAACGAAGTGAGCACGGGGGCTGTTTCATCTCAGCCTCCGCCGGGCCGCCCCAAGGAGGCTGACCGCCCCCACGGGGGGCCGTGAACGAAGTGAGCGCGGGGGCTGTTTCATGTCAGCCTGCCTGACCGGCGCGTGCCGCACGCACCGCGCTGACCGCGCGCAGGATCGACTCGCCGGTAGCCGGCGCGTCGAGCGGCGGGTTCACCTTGTAGTCGCCGACCGCGGCCACGGCATCGCGCACCGCGAAGAACACCGAGAACGGCAACAGCAGCGGCGGCTCGCCGACAGCCTTCGAACGGTGGATGCTGTCCTCGACGTTGCGGTTCTTGAACAGCAGCACGTTGAATTCCGGCGGCGTGTCGTTCACCGTCGGGATCTTGTACGTGGACGGCGCATGCGTCATCAGCTTGCCGCCCTTGTTCCACCACAGCTCCTCGGTCGTGAGCCAGCCCATCCCCTGGATGAACGCGCCTTCGACCTGGCCGATGTCGAGCGCCGGGTTCAGCGACGCGCCCACGTCGTGCAGCGCATCGACGCGCAGCGTGCGCATTTCACCCGTCAGCGTGTCGATCACGACTTCCGACACGGCCGCGCCGTACGAGTAGTAATAGAACGGCCGGCCCTGCAGCTTCGACTGGTCCCAGTACAGCTTCGGCGTCGCGTAGAAACCGTCGGACCACAGCTGCACGCGCGCGAGGTACGCCTTCGCGATCACTTCGCCGAACGGCACGTTGTGGCCGCCGACCGACACGAAGTCGTTGCCGAACCTCACATCGGCCGCATCGACCTTGCCGTCGCCGAACTGCTTCGCCGCGAACACCGCAAGCCGTTCGCGCAGCTGGCGCGCCGCATCCTGCGCGGCCTTGCCGTTCAGGTCCGAGCCCGTCGACGCAGCGGTCGCGGACGTGTTCGCCACCTTGCTGGTGTCGGTCGCCGTCACGCGGATCCGGCCGAAGCGGATGCCGAGCTCGTGCGCGACGACCTGCGCGACCTTCGTGTTGAGCCCCTGCCCCATCTCCGTGCCGCCGTGGTTCACGAGCACCGAGCCGTCGGTGTAGATGTGCACCAGCGCGCCGGCCTGGTTGAAGTGCGTGACGTTGAACGCAATGCCGAACTTCACCGGCGTGATCGCGATGCCCTTCTTCAGCACCGTGTTGCGTGCATTGAATTCGCGCACGCCCGCACGCCGCGCGCGGTAGTCGCTCGTCGTTTCGAGTTCGCCGAGCAGCTCCTGCAGCACGTTGTCCTCGACCGTCTGCCCGTACGGCGTGACGTTGCGTTCGGTCTTGCCGTACAGGTTCGCATAGCGGACGTCGAGCGGATCGCGATCGAGCGAGCGCGCGACGTCGTCGAGGATGTACTCGATCGCGAACGCGCCCTGCGGGCCGCCGAAGCCGCGGAACGCGGTGTTCGACTGCGTGTTGGTCTTGCCGCAGTAGCCGGCGATATCGACGTCGCCGAGCCAGTACGCGTTGTCGAAGTGGCACACCGCGCGCGTCATCACCGGGCCCGACAGGTCGGCCGAGAAGCCGCAGCGCGACGTCATGTCGAGCGCCACGCCGTCGATACGGCCGTCGTCGTCGTAGCCGACGTCGAAGCGGTAATGGAAGTCGTGCCGCTTGCCGGTGATCATCATGTCGTCGTCACGGTCCGGACGCAGCTTCACCGGGCACAGCAGCTTCCACGCGGCGAGCGCCGCGCAGCAAGCGAACAGGCCCGACTGCGATTCCTTGCCGCCGAACCCGCCGCCCATCCGGCGGCATTCGACGAGCACGTTGTGCGACGCGACGCCGAGCACGTGCGCGACGAGGTGCTGCATCTCGCTCGGGTGCTGCGTCGAGCAGTACACGTGCATCCCGTCGTCGTCCTTCGGCACGGCGTACGCGATCTGCCCTTCGAGGTAGAACTGCTCCTGGCCGCCGAGCAGCATTTCGCCCGACTCGCGGTGCGGCGCGACGGCGAGCCGCGCGGCCGCGTCGCCGCGCGCGAGCTTCAGCGGCGGGATCACGTAGGTTTCGGCCGCGCGCGCTTCCTGCGCGGTGAGGATCGCCGGCAGTTCCTCGTAGTCGACCTGCGCGCGGCGCGCGGCGAGCCGCGCGGTTTCATGCGACGTCGCGACGACGATGAACATCGGCTGGCCGACGAACTGCACGATGCCCTTCGCGAGCACCGGGTCGTCGTGGATGATCGGGCCGCAGTCGTTGACGCCCGGGATGTCGTCGGCCGTGAACACGGCGACCACGCCCGGCGTCGCGCGCACCGCGTCGAAGTTCATCGACACGATCTTCGCGTGCGGTTTCGCCGACAGGCCGAGCGCCGCGTGCAGCGTGCCCGCGACGACCGGGATGTCGTCGGTGTAGGTGGCACGGCCGCTGACGTGCAGGTGCGCGGATTCGTGCGCGCGTGATACGTGGACCTGCGCCGCATCGGCTTGCGGATCGAGGGTGCTCAGGAACGGTTCTGCTTGCTGGTTCATGTTCGGTGTTCTCCGTCTTCAGACGCGCGCCGCGTCGGTGCCGAGTTCGGCGGCTACTTCACGCACATTCAGGGCTTGCGGCGGCAGCGGGTCGTGCGGGCGCGTCTCCAGCCAGAATCGGTACATCAGGTTCTTCGCGGTATCGAGGCGGTACGTGCTCGTCGCGCGCATGTCGGACAGCGGCTGGTAGTCGCGCTCGAGCGCCTGCATCGCGGCCTGCGCGGTGGCTTCATGCCACAGCGCGCCGTCGAGCACGGCTTCCGTGTGCGTTGCGCGCTTCGGCGTCGCGGCCATCCCGCCGAACGCGATGCGCGGCTCGCGGATCGTGTCGCCTTCCGCGATGAACGCGAACGCCGCGCAGACGGCCGAGATGTCGGAGTCGAACCGCTTCGACAGCTTGTACGTGCGGAATTGCAGCTTCTCGCGCGCGCCGGTGCGGGTCGGCACCTTCAGGCCGATGACGAATTCGTGCGGCGCCATGTCCTTCTGCTGGTAGCCCGTGTACAGCGCCTCGAGCGGCAGCTCGCGCACCGTGTCGCCGCCGCGCAGCACCACGCGCGCGCCGAGCGCGATCAGGCCCGGCATCGAATCGCCGATCGGCGAGCCGTTCGCGACGTTGCCGCCGATCGTGCCCGCGTTGCGGATCGGCAGCGACGCGAAGCGCTTCCACATCTCGGTCAGTTCCGGATACTGGCCGGCCAGCGCCGCATACGCCTTCTCGACCGTCACGCCCGCGCCGATCTCGATCCAGTCGCCGCGCTCCGCGAGGCGTTGCAGTTCGGCGATCTGGCCGACGTAGATCAGGTCGTCGAGCCGGCGCATCTGCTTGGTGACCCACAGGCCGATGTCGGTGCTGCCCGCGAGAATGCGCGCGTCGGGCCGCTCGACCTTCAGCGCGGCCAGCGCGTCGAGCGTGCGCGGCGCCGCGAAGCGCGCGCCGTTGATCGTTGCGTAGTCGAACGTATCGTCGCGCTTGAGCGACGCGAGCGTGCGGGCCAGCGCGGCCGTGTCGACCGGGGCCGACGGCGCCGGCGCATCGAACATCTGCACGGCCGCATCGACGATCGGGCGATAGCCGGTGCAACGGCACAGGTTGCCGGTCAGCGCATCGGCGATCTCGGTACGCGTCGGCACGTCCTTCGCCTTCGCGCACGTGCCGGCGCTGCCGCAGCCTTCGTGGCCGTGCTTCTCGTACAGCGCCCACATCGACATCACGAAGCCGGGCGTGCAGAACCCGCATTGCGAACCATGGCAGTCGACCATCGCCTGCTGCACCGGATGCAGCGCGCCGTCCGGCTGACGCAGGTCCTCGACCGTGAGCAGCGCCTTGCCGTCCAGCGTCGGCAGGAACTGGATGCATGCGTTGACGGCCTTGAACTCGACCGCGCCGGCGTCGGTCAGCTCGCCGACGACGACCGTGCACGCGCCGCAGTCGCCTTCCGCGCAGCCTTCCTTGGTGCCGGTGCAATGCGCGTCCTCGCGCAGGTATTGCAGCACGGTGCGGGTAACGTCCGCGCCGCTGACTTCGCGGATCGCGTGACGATGGTAGAAGCGGATCGGCTCACTCATGTCTCGATGATTCTTCAAATGGGGGGCAAGGCGGCCCGCGCAGTGCGCTCGACCGACGTTTTTCTGACAGTTTGCACGCTATCACCATCAAATTCCGCAACCCATAGCCCATCACGCATGGGGCCCATATAACTGCCGCGATATGAGCGCCGGGGCCGCCCGGCGGCCTTTCCACACGGCGCTCCCGGCCCCTTCCCTGCGCCCCCGCAACCGTCCGTCATCCTCAAAAACAGGTCGCGATTAACTAAATGGTACCTGCGTGAAAACCGGTTCCATGGGAAAATCCCGATTCCCTTTTTCGCCGTCCTCCGTCCGTTTCGTTCATTCGTTCCGACCCCATGTCAACCGATTCCGCCACACCGCCGCGCAGCGGGTTCGCGGTCACGCTGCAAATCGTGTCCGTCGTCTGCTTCACGTTCATCTGCTACCTGACCATCGGCCTGCCGCTCGCGGTGCTGCCGGGCTTCGTCCATGACGACCTCGGCTTTTCCGCGATCGTCGCGGGCGGCGCGATCAGCGTCCAGTATTTCGCGACGCTCGCGTCGCGGCCGCTCGCCGGGCGCCTGGCCGATACGCTCGGGCCGAAGCAGACGGTGCTGCGCGGGCTGGTCGGTTGCGGCGTGTCGGGTGTGCTGCTGCTCGTCGCGCTGCTGCTCGCGCACTGGCCGGTCGCGAGCCTCGTGCTGCTGGTCGCGAGCCGGCTTGTACTCGGCGTCGGCGAAAGCCTGTGCGGCACCGGCGCGATCCTGTGGGGCATCGGCCGGGTCGGCGTCACGCACAACGCGAAGGTGATCTCGTGGAACGGCATCGCGACCTACGGCGCGCTCGCGTTGGGCGCACCGGTCGGCGTCGCGATCGCGCATACGCTGAATCCGGCGCTGATCGGCGTGATCGTGATCGCGCTCGCCGCAACCGGCTTCTACCTCGCGCGCCTGATCGCTTCCGTGCCGCTCGTGCACGGCGAGCGGATGTCGTACGCGAGCGTGTTCACGCGCGTGCTGCCGCACGGCCTCGGCCTCGCGCTCGGCTCGGCCGGCTTCGGCTCGATCGCGACCTTCGTCACGCTGTACTACGCGGCGCGCCACTGGCCGAACGCCGCGCTGTCGCTGACCGTGTTCGGCACGCTGTTCATCGGTGCGCGCCTGCTGTTCGCGAACACGATCAAGACCTACGGCGGCTTCCGCGTTGCGATCGTGTCGTTCGCGTTCGAATGCTCGGGCCTCGTGCTGCTGTGGCTCGCGCCCGTGCCGCACGTCGCGCTGATCGGCGCCGCACTGACCGGCTTCGGCTTCGCGCTGATCTTCCCGGCGCTCGGCGTCGAGGCAGTCGCGCTCGTGCCGCCCGCGAGCCGTGGCGCGGCGCTGTCCGCGTACTCGGTGTTCCTCGACCTGTCGCTCGGCATCACGGGCCCGCTCGCCGGCTATGTCGCAGGCGCGTTCGGCTATCCGCAGGTATTCCTGTTCGCGGCGGTGGCGGCTGCCGCGGGCGTCGCGCTGTCGATGGTGCTGTACCAGCGACAGGCGCGGGTGGCGGGAAGCGGCGCGGCGGCATAACGGGGCAAGGTTCGGCGGGCGGAACGGGCGGGTACATCGTCCATCCGCCAGCCGGTGCGGCGCAGACTAGCGCGGCAGAATGTTGAATTCCCGCAGCACGCGGGCGGCTTCCGGATGATGGCGGAACGGCACTGCAGCCGCGCGTTCAAGCTTGGACGCGGCGCGATCGAACAGGACGAGCGCTTCCGACGTGTTGAGGTGCCTCGACATGTACAGGAAGCCGTCGACCCGTTGGTCGTGCCGGTGCACGGCGGCCGACCATTGTTGCGGGATGTCGTAGGGCGCGACGGTCGACAGCGACCCGTCGCCGCCCAGATTCTTCAGCGGCAGACCGTGCAGGACGGCCACGTTCAGTGGCGAGCCGGTAAAGGACAGCACGTAGCGCTCCAATTCCGCCGTCACGAGCGGGAACCCGCCGAGTTTGAGATCCGCGACTTCGTCGTGCAGCACCGTCTCGGCAAACGCGCAATGCAGGTCGAAGCCGAAATAGCAGGTACCGAACCTGCCCCGCTTGCGCGGATCGTCGAACCGGTTGCCGCCCGACCTACCGAAGTAGGGTTCATCGGTGTCGTAGCGTGAAATACGGAGCAGCGTGGCAGGCGCGACTTCTTTCGTCGTCAGCGTTGCATGCGCGAAATGCCTGCCCGGTGCCGCCAGCGTCAACCGCACGCTCCTAGCGTTCCACGAAGGCTGCCGCCGCGCGCTCCACCCGCTCGACCTGCCCTTGCGACAGTGCTTTCAGCGGCGTGACGTTACCGAGCGAAGCCTTCGGTGCCGTAAAAAACTGCCATTTGCTCCAGCCCGGCAGACTGCCCAGTTGCTGCGTCACCTTGCCCAGCGTCTTGCGATCGATGTCGCCTGCCAGATAGAAGGCCGGATAGTACTGCGCGGCCCCGACGTCCACCGTGAAGATGCGCCCCGACACGAGTGCCTTGTTGAGCGCCTGCCGGGTAATGCTCAGCCCCGCCCAGAGTTCGGCGGCCGGCAACAACCTGCCGGCGGCAACCAGCGCCTGTCGCTCGGACAACGCAATCCGCTCGACCTCGGAAAGCACAGCGCCCTCGTATGCGGCTGGATTCGGCTTCGCGCGGCCGGGCGCTTTCCTGTCGCGGGTCGCCGCGGCGGCGATCCCGAAAGTGACGACGCCGGCAAGATCGATGACCTGAGCGATACCGACCTTGAACAGATGACCTAGTTGCGCGTCGGACAGCTCGAGCAATGCTCGAGCCTTATCCGGCCCGAGCATGGTCGCTGCGCCGACGGCGCAGCGCAGCGCCACTTCGGTATCCACATCGAGGATGACATCGGCGCCCTCGAGCGCTTGCGCATGCCGACCCATCATCGCCTCCTTTCACGATCAGAATGAAGGATAAGCCAGCCACGCAACCAAGTCAACCGTGTCAACTTATTGGCATGCCCAAGACTGCCAGCACCGGGCGGACGACCGATGCATCGGGACACCACAGACAGCCGCCTCCCGGTCAGGCGGCCCGGAGAAACAACCGCCGCGTCAGGTCGAACGCGACCAGGTTACCGGCCACCACCAGCAGCAGCCCGACCACCGCGAGCGGCGACCACTGGTAGCCCTCGAACACCGTCGACACGGCCAGCGCGACGATCGGGAACAGCACCGTGCAGTACGCGGCACGCTCCGGCCCGATCCGGCCGACGAGGGTCAGATAGGCGGTAAAGCCGATCACCGAGCCGGGCACGGCCAGGTACACGAGCGCGCCGAGATAGCGCGGGCTCGTGTCGAGCGTGAACGGCAATCCGGCCACCGCGCTGCCGACGGTCAGGATCGTCGCACCGATCAGCATCGCCCAGCCGTTGGTCACGAGCGGGTGCAGCCCCATCGACTGCATCCGGCTCGACAGCAGGTTGCCGGCCGAGAAGCACATCGTGCCCGCGAACGCGATCGCGAGCCCCATCCAGGTCGCGTGGTCGTCGAGATGGCCGGCCATCTGCTGCCAGAACAGGCACGCGATGCCGACCAGCCCGAGCAGCGCACCGGCGATCGCCGACGGCCGCAGCGGACGGCCCATGAACAGTCGGCCGTTGATCGAGTTCAGCAGCGGCGCGGTCGAGAAGATCACCGCGACGAGGCCGCTCGGCACGACTTGTTCCGAATAGTAGAAGCACAGGAAATTCAGGCAGAACAGCGCGAAACCCTGCGCCAGGAGAAAGCGCCACGCTTCGCGCGGCGGGCGCACCGGCCGGCGCATCACGCGCAGCAGCGCGAACAGCACGGCGGCCGCGAGCCAGAAGCGCCATGCGATCGACACGGGCGGCGGCACGGAGCCGAGCTGCCACTTGATCGCGATCCAGGTGGTGCCCCAGATCAGCACGGTGACGAAATAAAGCGACAGGTTCATGGCGACAACGATCCTAAAAGCAGGTGAAACGGATCCCGACTATGCCGCCGCCCGGCGCGCGCCGATTGTCCGGAATTGCGGTCTTTTTCGGGCCGCCGCACGCGGCGCCGCGCGCCCGCTTATACTCGGCCCATCATGAGCCTCTCCCTTTCCGCGCCCCCCGTCGACCACCCCGCCGCCCTGGCCAGCGGCGATCTGCCGTTCGGCCTGCAGTCGGTCTGCCGCACGCTCGCGGACGCGAACGCGACGCTCGAGCGCTTCGCGTGGCTCGGCGACCATCTGGCGATTGCCGAATGGACGCGGATCACCGACGAAAGCGAGACGGTCTACGAACAGCCGGGCCACCACACGCTGTCGTGCTACCTCGACGGCGGCTACCGGACCGAACGCCAGCGCGTGCCGCGCTACGGCGCGCCGAGCCTGCTGTGCGCGCTGCCGGGCGACCATGAATCGCGCTGGTGGGTACGCGGCGAGATGCACTTCATCCACCTGTATTTCCTGCCCGAGCACTTCACGCAGCGTGCGATCCGCGAACTCGACCGCGAGCCGCGCGAGCTGAAACTCGCCGACCGCACCTATTTCGAGGATGCGCGCGTCGCCGCGCTGCTGCGCTCGCTCGCGCTGGACGGCTGGGACGATGCCGACGAACGGCTGCGCGTGAACGAGACCGCGCACGAGGTCCTGAGCCTGCTGCTGCGCGGGCAGAGCACGACCCGCACCGACACGTCGTTTCGCGGCGGGCTCGCACCGGCCGTGCGCCGCCGCGTGCGCGACTACATCGACACGTACCTGACGCAACCGCTGACGCTCGGCGAACTCGCCGACGTCGCCGCGCTGTCCGAGTACCACTTCTCGCGGATGTTCCGGCTGTCGTTCGGCCGCGCACCGCACGCATGGGTGGCCGAGCAGCGGCTGGCGCGGGCGCGCGAGCTGCTGCGCACGACGGCGCTGCCGCTCGCGCAGATCGCGGCCGACTGCGGCTACGCGAACGCCGGCCATTTCAGCCATCGCTTCCGCGACGCGCACGGCACGACGCCGAATACGTACCGGCGCGCGATGCTGGACCGCTGAGCGCGGCCCCTTACCTCGTTTTCGTGCTTACGCGCCGCGCCGCGACAGTTCCTGTTCGAGCGCCGCGACGCCGGCCGGCAGGTCGACCGGCACCTTCAGGTCGACCATCGTGCGGCCGAACGCATGCAGCGTGCGGAACAGGTTGTGTTCCCGGCACTGCTCGCCCATCTGCCCGATCCGCACGATCGGCAAGCCGAACGAGCCCGAAATCTCGACCTGGTACTGCTTCGAGATATGGCCGCAGACCATCCCCGGCGTGAGCCCTTCCGGCGTCTCGATCCCGACCACTGAATTGAGCCGGCAGTCCTTCGGCGCGTAGAGTTTGAGCCCCATCGACTCGACGCCGGCCTGCAGCGCGAGCGAACAGCGCAGGTGGCGCGCGAAGCGGCTTTCAAGCGTCTCCGCGCAGACGAGCCGCAGCGCCTCGTGCAGCGCGAGCACGCCCGACACGGGCGCCGTGTAGTGATAGCCGGCGTTGTGCCAGAAGTTCTCCGCGAGCGCCATGTCGAGGCACCAGTGCGCGTTCGGTTCGGGACGCTGTTTCATGCGGTTCCAGGCGGCGTCGGAAAACGCGATCAGCGACACGCCCGGGATCGACGACAACCCCTTCTGGCCGCCGGTGATCACCGCGTCGATGCCCCACGCGTCCATCTCGAGCGGCATCGTCGACAGCGTGCACACCGCGTCGACCACGACCAGCGCACCGGCCGCCTTCGCGAGCGCGGCGATGTCGCGCAGGTCGCGGTTCCACACGGTGTTCGACGTCTCGCCCTGCACGATCGTGACGATCTCGGGCCGCTCGCGCGCGATCGCATCCGCGATCTCGTCGAGGCTGGCAACCGCGCGGTCGGCCACTTCGAGCGTCGCGACTTCGGCGCCGACACGCGTGGCCATCTCGGCCATCCGCGCGCTGAAGAAGCCGTTGCGGATCGACAGCACGCGCGTCCCGCGCCATGCGAGGTTCGAGATCGCCATTTCCATCGCGGCCGAACCGGGGCCCGCGACGCCGAGCACCCACTTCGTGCGGGTCTGGAACACGTAGCGCGCCATCTCCTTCACCTGCTCGATGATCTTCGCCATCGTCGCGCCGAGGTGGTTGATCACGACCGTGTTCGCCTTCGCGACGGCGGCCGGAATCGGGACCGGGCCGGCCCCCATCATCAGCAGCGGTTCTTCGGGCAGGATCGCGTCGAGCGGCACGACGACGGGACAGGGAATCGGCGAGTAATCGATGGACATGGCAGGTAAAAGGTGAGGGAAGGAAGTGCACGGACGCCCGCCGCGCTGCATGGCGAACTGATCGATCATTCCGCGTTCCGCCGCCTCGCGCAAGAGGCACGCGCGGCCGGACAGCGCGACGGTGGCCCGGTCGCCGGACCGGGCCAGCCGGCCGTGCGCGGGCTGCGCGCGAGTCTTCCGGTTTGAACAAGATCGCCGCCCAGGGTGTGAACCCGTCGCACTCGTGCGTCAAGCGCACGATTTACTCCATCAATAACACCGCGATTCGCCGACATCGCCGCTTCAGCGCGACTTCTGTATCGAACGAAATAGGCTGGATCCGTGCTAAAAATCGCCACGCGGAATCCGATACGCAAAACCTTCGCACGGCCCAAAAAACATCCATTATTTCGGCATGTATTGGGGCACGCTTCCTTGAAATACCGAAACAAGCCTGCCCAAATAGTTCACAACTTATTGATTAACATAGGAAATATTCGCACACCCCATACTCGCTCGAATACCGTGCCACCTTTGAACGGCAGGCATGCGAGACAGCGCAACGTTTAACGCGTTACCCCCTATTTCGATTTTCCGCAACCCGCCCCTTTTCTCAGGTTGACGGATATCGCTTCTGTATTGAACAATCATCTGCGGAATCGAAAAAAACGATTTTTCGATACGATGGAAAAACTGGGAGCCGCGCGAGGCGCTTTTGAGGTCGCGCGGCTTAAAACCACAACCATAATCAATCAACCGGGCCAGAAATACGCAAGCCATGAACCAGATTCAGACCATGCGTGTATTCGTCTGCGTCGCCGAGCAGCAGAGCTTCCGGCGCGCGGCGCACCATCTCGGCGTGTCCAATGCACTCGTCACGCGTTCGATCGCGATGCTCGAGGGCCACCTGAACACCCGGCTGATCCACCGCACCACGCGGAACCTGTCGCTCACCGAGGCCGGCGTGCGCTACCTCGACGGGTGCCGCGCGCTGCTCGAGGAATTCGACCACCTCGAATCGTCCGTCGCGCATGCCGTGCGCGAACCGGCCGGCACGCTGCGCGTCGTCGCGTCGGGCCTGCTGTCGCCGCTGGCGCTGACACCGCTCGTCAGCAGCTTCCGGCACCGCTACCCGGAGTTGCGCGTGCAGCTGACCGTCGCCGAGGGGCCGCTCGACGTGCTCGATTCGGGTTACGACGTCGGCATCGTCACGGGCACCCGGCTCGACGGCAACCCGACGCTGACCGGCCGGGCCGCTGCGAGTGTGCTCTGCGGGCCTGCTGTGGCCGCGGTCGCGGCACCCGCTCGTCAGCAGCTGCCGGCAGCGCTACCCGGAGTTGCGCGTGCAGCTGAGCGTCGCCGAGGTGCCGCTCGACGTGCTCGATTCGGGTGACGACGTCGGCATCGTCACGGGCACCCGGCTCTACGGCAACCCGACGCTGGTCTGCCGCGCGCTTGCACCGAACCCGTTCGTCGCGGTCGCTGCGCCGGCCTATCTCGAGCGACGCGGCGAGCCGCGCCTGCCCGACGACCTGCCGGG
>NZ_JAAGPG010000260.1:0-11668 GCF_017104665.1 Burkholderia sp. Se-20378
TTGACCGGCAACGCGTGCAGCGCGTCGCGCGATGCCGCATCGGGCATCAGCGCGACGAACACGCGCAGCCGGTCGCCGTTCATGACTCGCGCACCACCGCGCGCGGCACGCTTGCGGCATCGGCCGCGGCCGGACGCTGCGGCAGCGGGCCATGCTCGCCCCACACGTCGGCCGGCAACACGTTCGCGAGTTCCGGAATCGTGTTGCGCGTGAACACCGGATCGGCAACGCCTGCCGCGCGCTGGCGGCGATAGTCGCGCCATGCCGCATGCGCGTACTTGCCGAGCGCGAGGATCGCGATCAGGTTGATGATCGCCATCAGCCCCATGCTCGTATCGGCCATCGCCCACACGAGCGGCAGTTGCCCGACGCTGCCGAACATCACCATCGCGAGCACCGCGACGCGGAACAGCGGCAGCACGCCGCGCCGCTTCGTGATGAATTCGACGTTGCCTTCCGCATACGCGTAGTTGCCGATCACCGACGAGTACGCGAAGAAGAAGATCGCGAACGCCATGTAGATGCCGCCCCAGTCGCCGACGTGGCTCGCGATCGAGCGCTGCGTGAGTGCCGCCCCTTCCATGCCGGTGCCCAGTTCGTACTGGCCCGACAGCAGGATCACGAAGGCGGTCGCGCTGCAAATCACGATCGTGTCGACGAACACGCCGAGCATCTGGATCAGCCCCTGCACGACCGGATGCCGCGTGCTGGCGGTCGCCGCCGCATTCGGCGCGCTGCCCATGCCGGCCTCGTTCGAGAACAGCCCGCGCTTCACGCCCATCGCGACCGCCTGGCTGACCGCATAGCCCGTCAGGCCGCCCGCCGCCTGCTCGAGACCGAACGCGCTCTTCACGATCAGCGCGATCACGCCCGGCACCAGCGCAAGATGCGTCGCGACCGCGTAGACCGCGAGTGCGAGGTAGCCGATCGCCATCAGCGGCACGATCACCTGCGCGACCGCCGCGATCCGGCGGATCCCGCCGAAGATGATCGGCGCGGTCAGCAGCACGAGCGCGAGACCGACGGTCGCGCGGCTCCAGCCGAACGACGTGTCGAACGCGTCCGCGATCGCATTGGCCTGCACCGCGTTGAACACGAAGCCGAATGCGAGGATCAGCGACAGCGAGAACAGCACGCCGAAGCCGCGCGAACGCAGGCCCGTCTGGATGTAGTACGCGGGGCCGCCGCGATAGCTGCCGTCCGGGTGCGACACCTTGAAGATCTGCGCGAGCGTCGCCTCGACGAACGCGGACGACATCCCGACCAGCGCGGTCATCCACATCCAGAAGATCGCACCGGGCCCGCCGACCGTCAGCGCGACCGCGACGCCGGCGATGTTGCCGGTGCCGACGCGGCTCGCGAGCCCGGTCGCGAACGCCTGGAACGACGAGATGCTGCCCGGCTCGCCCTTGCTGCCGACCAGTTTCACGCTGAGCAACAGCGCCTTCAGCTGGATCATCCGGAACCGCAGCGTGAACCACACGCCCACGCCGAGCAGCAGCGCAATCAGCACGTAGTTCCACAGCACGCCGTTGACGGCGTCGATCAGCCCTTGCACGAATGCTTCCATCCAGAGTCCTTGTAAATAGGGTCAGTCACATGCGGCCACCGCGAATGCGGCCCGAGGGGCGACATGATATGACAGTTCGCAAGGAACATTACAAAATGAAAGATATTCAATGAGTTACCCGCGGTCGCCAGTCCGAATGACGCGGCATGCTCCGCTGCGTCAGTGAAGCCTCCACGCGTCCGGAATATCAAAGACCAGCCCGGACAATCCGCTGGCGAGCAAGACGCGCGCAAAATGCGCCCACGCAGGTTCGATCGACGCGAATCGCTCGTACTGCAGGATCTGCTTGGCGATCAGTTCGAGCCGCAGCCCGGCATCCGGCAACACATCGGATTTCAGCAGCGGCGGGTTCAGGGGGCCCAGGCTGTCGACCTGCACGCCCATTGACATGCTGATCCGCGGCATGTCCGACAGCGGGCTGCCGCGGCCGCCCCAGTGCAGCACCGCCTGGCTCCACATCATCAGGTCGCCGGCGAGCCCGGGAAGCGCGCGGATGTCCCGCACGTCGAATTCGGCCTGCGACACGCGATCCGTTCCATAGTCGGGATCGCAATGCTTCGGCAGCAACATCACGCAACCGGTGGACGAATCGACGGGTGTCAGCGGGATCCACAGCGACAGCGCGCCGGCGCGACCGTCCGGCAGCAGCGATCTCGCCCCCGCATCGCGGTGCATGCTCCAGCCGGCCTGCCCCGCGTTCGCGCGCACGTGCCATACCCAGAAATCCGGCATCAACTGGTAGGTGTCGGCACCTAGCGCCGCCTGGACGATCCGGTGCAACCGCCAGTACGTGAGCCAGAATTCATCGCACACGAACGCGAACACCGGTGGAATGCCGGCCTGTACGAGGCTCGTCACCATGTCGCGCATCGCCGCGAGCGGAAGGGTGCTCCGCACGTCGTCGCCCGGGGTGAACTGGGCGAAGCCCTCCAGCGCCACCCGGGCGTGGATCGCGTCGGCAATGTCCTGCGCGACTTCGATCGGCCGCTGTCGTCCGACGAATGCGTGATCCTCGACGTGAAGACCGGGGCCGAACGAAAGCAGCAGCGCGACGACCTCGTCCAGCCGGACGCGCTGGCCGTCGTCCGTCAAGCACGGTCGGGTGATTTCCGGGGCGTTTTCTCGAGACATGGACTGCGCGATACGTTCGTGGCTGAAACAGGCTTCGACCGGCGATAGGCCAACGCCTGCACCCTGTTTCGCGCATGTTAAGCGGCAACGGCCCTCCGGCGCACGCATAAAAAAACGGGCGCCCTTCCGGACGCCCGTCTTTCATCAAAGCCCGCTCGCGAGGTTCAGCTCAACGCGGCAGGTTCGAATGCCCCATCAGGTACGCATCGACCGAACGCGCGCACTGGCGACCTTCGCGGATCGCCCACACCACGAGCGACTGGCCGCGGCGCATGTCGCCCGCCGCGAACACCTTGTCGACCGACGTGTAGTACGAACGATCGCCTTCGGTCGCCGCGCGCGCATTGCCGCGCGCATCCTTCGCGACGCCGAATGCCTCGAGCACGGGTGCCGCCGGCTGCGTGAAGCCCATCGCGAGCAGCACGAGGTCGGCCTTCATTTCGAACTCGGAGCCCGGCACTTCCTGCATCTTGCCGTCCTTCCACTCGACGCGCACCGCGATCAGCTTCTCGACCTTGCCGTTCTTGCCTTCGAGACGCTTCGTCGCGACCGCCCAGTCGCGCTCGCAACCTTCGTCGTGCGACGACGACGTGCGCAGCTTGATCGGCCAGTACGGCCACACGAGCGGCTTGTTTTCCTCTTCCGGCGGCTGCGGCAGCAGCTCGAACTGCGTGACCTGCTTCGCACCGTGACGGTTCGACGTGCCGACGCAGTCCGAACCGGTGTCGCCGCCGCCGATCACGATCACGTGCTTGCCCTTTGCGAGCAGCTGGTCGACGAGCTTGTCGCCCGCGTTCACGCGGTTCTGCTGCGGCAGGAAGTCCATCGCATAGTGAACGCCCGCGAGTTCGCGGCCCGGCACCGGCAGGTCGCGCGGCGTTTCCGAACCGCCGGCGATCACGACCGCGTCGAATTCTTCCTTCAGCGTGTCCGGCGAGATGGTTTCCTTCGCGAGGCTGCCGATCGACTCGGGCAGCGGATCCTTGCCGATGAACACGCTGGTGCGGAACGTCACGCCTTCCGCTTCCATCTGGCGCATGCGGCGGTCGATCAGCCACTTCTCGAGCTTGAAGTCGGGGATCCCGTAGCGCAGCAGGCCGCCGACGCGATCGTTCTTCTCGAACACCGTCACGTCGTGGCCGGCACGCGCGAGCTGCTGCGCGGCGGCAAGACCCGCGGGGCCCGAGCCGACGACCGCGACCTTCTTGCCCGTCTTGTGTTCGGCCGGCAGCGGCTTCACCCAGCCTTCCGCCCAGGCCTTGTCGATGATCGCGTGCTCGATCGACTTGATGCCGACCGGGTCGTCGTTGATCCCGAGCGTGCAGGCTGCTTCGCACGGCGCCGGGCAGATGCGGCCCGTGAACTCCGGGAAGTTGTTGGTCGAATGCAGGACTTCGATCGCCTGCTGCCAGTCCTGGCGGTAAACGAGATCGTTGAAGTCCGGAATGATGTTGTTGACCGGGCAGCCGTTGTTGCAGAACGGGATGCCGCAATCCATGCAGCGCGCGCCCTGAACCTTCGCGTCCGCGTCGGTCAGTGCCGCGACGAATTCCTTGTAGTGCTTCACGCGCGTGAGCGGTGCTTCGTACGCCTCGTGGCGGCGTTCGAACTCCAGAAAACCGGTTGCCTTGCCCATAAGGTGCTCTTCTGTTCGGTGTATCGGGTGGGGGAGCCGCGCGCGGCAATCATGCGCGCGCGGCATTCGCTATGTCGTTCGTCGCTCAGGCGGCCAGTTCTTCCTTCGCCGCCTTCTTCGCACCGATCTCGCCCAGCGCGCGCTTGTATTCGTGCGGGAACACCTTCACGAACTGGCGGCGCGCCGCGTCCCAGTTTTCCAGCAGCGACTTCGCGCGCGGCGAACCCGTGAACTGGAAATGACGCTCGATGAGCCCCTTGAGCAGCGCTTCGTCCGTCGTGCCCGCATGCCAGAGCGCGCGGTCGACCGTGCGCTCCTGCTCGGCCTGCTGCAGCACCGGCTCGAGCGCGACCATCGACTTGTTACACTTCGCCGCGAACGTGCCTTCCGGATCGTAGATGTATGCGAGACCGCCCGACATGCCGGCCGCGAAGTTGCGCCCGGTCTCGCCGAGCACGACGACCGTGCCGCCCGTCATGTATTCGCAACCGTGGTCGCCCGTGCCTTCGACGACCGCCGTCGCACCCGAGTTGCGCACGCAGAAGCGCTCGCCCGCCACACCGCGGAAGAACGATTCGCCTTCGATCGCGCCGTACATCACCGTGTTGCCGCAGATGATGTTTTCCTCGGACTTGCCGCGGAAGTCGTTGGTCGGGCGGATGATGATCCGGCCACCCGACAGGCCCTTGCCGACGTAGTCGTTGCCGTCGCCGACGAGGTCGAGCGTCACGCCCTTCGCGAGGAACGCGCCGAAGCTCTGGCCGGCCGTGCCCTTCAGCTGGATGTGCACCGCGTCGTCGGCCAGGCCGTCGTGGCCGTGCTTCTTCGCGATCACGCCCGACAGCATTGCGCCGACCGTACGGTTCACGTTGCGCACCGGCTGGATGAACGACACATGCTCGCCGTTCTCGATCGCGGCCTTCGCCTTCTCAATCAGCACGTGGTCGAGCGCGCGCTCGAGGCCGTGATCCTGCACGTCGACGTGACGCGGCGCGACGTCCTCGCACTCTTCCGGCTGGTAGAACACGCGCGAGAAGTCGAGGCCCTTCGCCTTCCAGTGCTCGATGCCCTTGCGGGTGTCGAGCAGGTCGGCGCGGCCGATCAGGTCGTCGAACTTCGCGACGCCGAGCTGCGCCATGATCTCGCGCACTTCCTCGGCGACGAAGAAGAAGTAGTTCACGACGTGCTCGGGCTGGCCCTTGAACTTCGCACGCAGCACCGGATCCTGCGTCGCGACGCCGACCGGGCACGTGTTCAGGTGGCACTTGCGCATCATGATGCAGCCTTCGACGACCAGCGGTGCCGTCGCGAAGCCGAATTCGTCCGCGCCGAGCAGCGCGCCGATCACGACGTCGCGGCCCGTCTTCATCTGGCCGTCGGCCTGCACGCGGATGCGGCCGCGCAGGCGGTTCAGCACCAGCGTCTGCTGCGTTTCGGCCAGGCCGAGTTCCCACGGCGTGCCCGCATGCTTGACCGACGACAGCGGCGATGCACCCGTGCCGCCGTCATGGCCGGCGATCACGACGTGATCGGCCTTCGCCTTCGCGACACCGGCCGCGACCGTGCCGACGCCCACTTCCGACACGAGCTTCACGGAGATGCTCGAGCTCGGGTTCACGTTCTTCAGGTCGTGGATCAGCTGCGCCAGATCCTCGATCGAGTAGATGTCGTGGTGCGGCGGCGGCGAGATCAGGCCGACACCCGGCACCGAGTAACGCAGCTTGCCGATGTATTCGGACACCTTGTGGCCCGGCAGCTGGCCGCCTTCGCCCGGCTTCGCGCCCTGCGCCATCTTGATCTGGATCTGGTCGGCCGACGCGAGGTACTCGGCGGTGACGCCGAAGCGGCCCGACGCGACCTGCTTGATCTTCGAGCGCAGCGAATCGCCGTCCTGCAGCGGAATGTCGCTGACGATCTCGTCGCCGATCACCGACTTCAGCGTCTCGCCGGCCTTGATCGGAATGCCGCGCAGTTCGTTGCGGTAGCGCTTCTGGTCCTCGCCGCCTTCGCCGGTGTTCGACTTGCCGCCGATCCGGTTCATCGCGACCGCGAGGGTTGCGTGCGCTTCGGTGCTGATCGAACCGAGCGACATCGCACCCGTCGCGAAGCGCTTGACGATGTCCTTCGCCGATTCGACGTCGTCGATCGGGATCGCCTTGGTCGGCTCGACCTTGAACTCGAACAGGCCGCGGAACGTCATGTGACGCTTGGTCTGGTCGTTGATCAGGTGCGCGTATTCCTTGTACGTCTGGTACGAGTTGCTGCGCGTCGCGTGCTGCAGCTTCGCGATCGAATCCGGCGTCCACATGTGGTCTTCGCCACGCACGCGGTACGCGTACTCGCCGCCCGCGTCGAGCATGTCGCGCAGGACCGGGTTGTCGCCGAACGCGTCGCGGTGCAGGCGGATCGCCTCTTCCGCGACTTCGAACAGGCCGATGCCGCCGACCTTCGATGCCGTGCCCTTGAAGTACTTCTCGACGAGGTCGCTCGACAGGCCGAGCGCTTCGAAGATCTGCGCACCCGTGTACGACATGTACGTCGAGATGCCCATCTTCGACATCACCTTCTGCAGGCCCTTGCCGACCGCCTTCGTGAAGTTGTAGACGGCCTTCTCCGGCGACAGGTCGCCCGGCAGCCCTTCGGCCATCTTCGCGAGCGTTTCCATCGCGAGGTACGGGTGCACGGCTTCCGCGCCGTAGCCCGCGAGCAGCGCGAAGTGGTGCGTTTCACGCGCCGAGCCCGTCTCGACGACGAGGCCCGTGCTCGTGCGCAGCCCTTGCTGGACGAGGTGCGAGTGGATCGCCGACGTGGCGAGCAGCGCCGGAATCGCGACATGCTCGGCGTCCGTCTTGCGGTCCGACACGATCAGCATGTTGTAGCCCGACTTCACCGCGTCGACGGCTTCCGCGCACAGCGACGCGAGGCGCGCCTCGATGCCTTCCTTGCCCCAGGCGACCGGGTAGCAGATGTTCAGCTCGTATGCGCTGAACTTGCCGCCCGTGTACTGGTCGATCGCGCGGATCTTCGCGATGTCCTTGAAGTCGAGCACCGGCTGCGACACTTCGAGACGCATCGGCGGGTTGATGTTGTTCGTGTCGAGCAGGTTCGGCTTCGGGCCGATGAACGACACGAGCGACATGACCATGTTCTCGCGGATCGGGTCGATCGGCGGGTTCGTGACCTGCGCGAACAGCTGCTTGAAGTAGTGATAGAGCGTCTTGTTCTTGTTCGACATCACCGCCAGCGGCGAGTCGTTGCCCATCGAACCGACGGCTTCTTCACCCTGCTGGGCCATCGGCGCCATCAGGAACTTCAGGTCTTCCTGCGTATAGCCGAACGCCTGCTGGCGGTCGAGCAGCGCGGCGCCCTGCGTGCGGCCGGCCGCGACTTCCTCGGCCTTCGGCTCGATCTCGTCGAGCTTGATGCGCACGGCGTCGATCCAGCTCTTGTACGGCTTCGCGTTCGCGAGGTTGTCCTTGAGTTCCTTGTCGTCGATGATGCGGCCGTGTTCCATGTCGATCAGGAACATCTTGCCCGGCTGCAGGCGCCACTTCTTGACGATCTTCGATTCGGGGATCGGCAGCGTGCCGGCTTCCGACGCCATGATGACGAGGTCGTCGTCGGTGACGATGTAGCGCGCCGGGCGCAGGCCGTTACGGTCGAGCGTCGCGCCGATCTGGCGGCCGTCGGTGAACGCGATCGCGGCCGGACCGTCCCACGGCTCCATCATCGCGGCGTGGTATTCGTAGAACGCGCGGCGGTTCTCGTCCATCAGCGTGTGCTGTTCCCATGCTTCCGGGATCATCATCATCACCGCGTGCACGAGCGGGTAGCCGGCCATCACCAGCAGCTCGAGACAGTTGTCGAACGAGGCCGTATCCGACTGGCCCGGGTAGATCAGCGGCCACAGCTTCGGCAGATCGTCGGCGAGCACGTGCGACGCGATCGCGCCGGTACGCGCGTTCAGCCAGTTCACGTTGCCCTTCACGGTGTTGATCTCGCCGTTGTGCGCGATCATCCGGTACGGGTGAGCCAGTTCCCACGCCGGGAACGTGTTGGTCGAGAAGCGCTGGTGCACGAGCGCGAGCGCCGACACGACGCGCGTATCCTGCAGGTCGCGGTAATACACGCCGACCTGGCCTGCGAGCAGCAGCCCCTTGTAGACGATCGTGCGCGCCGACATCGACGGCACGAAGTATTCCTTGCCGTGCTTGAGCTTCAGCGCCTGGATGCGGTGGCTCGCCGTCTTGCGGATCACGTACAGCTTCCGCTCGAGCGCGTCCGTCACCATGATGTCCTTGCCGCGACCGATGAAGATCTGGCGGATCAGCGGCTCGCTCGCCTTCACGGTCGGCGAAATCGGCATCGCATGGTCGACCGGCACGTCGCGCCAGCCGAGCACGACCTGGCCTTCGGCCTTCACCGTGCGCTCGAGCTCCTGCTCGCACGCGAGACGCGATGCGTTTTCCTTCGGCAGGAAGATCATGCCGACCCCATATTCACCCGCCGGCGGCAGATTCACGCCCTGCTTCGCCATTTCCTCGCGATAGAACGCGTCCGGAATCTGGATCAGGATGCCCGCGCCATCGCCCATCAGCGGATCGGCGCCGACCGCGCCACGGTGATCGAGGTTCTCGAGGATCTTCAGACCCTGCTGAATGATCTCGTGACTCTTCTTGCCCTTGATGTGAGCGACGAAGCCGACGCCACAGGCGTCGTGTTCGTTTTGCGGGTCATACAGACCTTGTGCGGCGGGCACCGCGGCGAGCGGCTGCTGGTGGTCGTTCATGGGGACACCGTCGTAAAGGGGGCCTGGAGGCCGTTGAACCATTTTCTTGTTGCCGTCGATCCCGCTCCCGACGGGAGACGGCGCGGCCGACAGTGGTTGGGCATGCTTCGCCCGGGCCACCGGAATTCGGAATATACGCGACGAATCAAAGGAATAGCAACAAAAACCGTTTGATAGAACCCCAATTAAATGGATGCCTCGATCTGGTGCCGTTTTAATGGGGCCGTATCGTTTTGGTGCAAAAAGAAGCGGCGCCCGCAGCGCCGCCTCCTGAACCGCCGTTCCTGCGTTACTGCTGGATCGGCGGCGTGTTTTCACGCACCTTTCTGGGGCGTCCGCGCGGCAGCGGCGACACGCGCCGGTTCGCGGTACGCGCCGCCCACTCGCGATAATTCTCGCCGCCGAGCACCCAGCCCTTCAACGTCGCCTGCTGCAGCTGGTCGGCCTGCCGCTCGTCGAGCGGCTGCTCGCACAGCTCCTTGTACGCGCGCTGACGGTCGAACGGCGTGTTGCCGAGCGCCCAGTAGAGCGGATGGTCGGTGATCAGGCTGTCGACGGTGAGCCCGACGTGGTGCCGATAGCTCGACCAGCGATAGGCCTCGGGCGTCGCGACGAGCTGCGCGCGCACCGGGCTCATCTCGACCACGCGGCTCGCGAGCAGGAAATAGCGCTCGCCTTCGATCACGGTCGCGCGATAGCGGCCTTCCCACAGGGTGCCGCGCCGCGAATAGCGCCGGTTGAAATGCGCGACGTAGCGGCGACCGACCGCCTGCATCGCTTTCGGCAGGCTCGCTTCGTCGCTCGGCGTCACGAGCAGTTGCACCTGGCGCGGCAGCAGCACGTAGGCATGCACCGACAGGTGATGATCGCGTGCGGCGGCCTTCAGGCAATCGATGAAGAGTTCGTAGTCCTGGTCGTCGACGAACGCGGGTTGCTGATCCAAGCCGCGCAGTATCACGTGCTGCGGCTGGTCGGGAACGTAGAGTCGTGCTAACCGTGCCATGCTGAATGTCCGTTTGAACGCGTTAGGAAATACCCGGGGGTCCGAAATTGCGCACCTGCGTAGAATGCCTGTCCCCGCTAGGCGCGAAAGCGTACGGTCGTACGAATCCTAGGGAGAAAACTCTAACTTACGAGCTTGTTTGGTTTTAAACGCAGTCGTCATAATGAGCACGCCTTTGATCGGAGGAGACACAATGAAACGAAAACTGGCCATTACGGGGGCCGCAGCGCTCGCATTCGCTTTCGCGGGCGGTACGGCACATGCACAATCCGCAGGTGATTTCTACGTCAGCACCGGCTGGCTGCACCTTGCGCCGCAGGACAGCAGCGACCCGCTGTTCCTCTACGGCGTCGGCGGCACGCCCATCAACCAATCGGTGCCCAACACCGGCGCCGGCATCAACGACGCCGACACGCTTGCGCTGGCGACCGGTTACTTCGTGACCGACCACATCGCCACGGAGTTCATCGCCGGCATTCCGCCGAAGTTCGACATCACCGGCAAGGGCCAGTTCTCGAATTTTGGTACGCTTGGCCGCGCGTACCAGTGGAGCCCCGCGCTCCTCCTCAAGTACTACTTCAACGACGCCAACGCGAAGTTCCGTCCGTATGTCGGCGTCGGCGCGACGTATATCTGGTTCACCGGCGCGAAGATCACAAACAGCGCGTTCGAGAACGGCGTGCTCGGCGGCCCGACCAGCGCGCAGACCAGCAACCAGTGGGCGCCCGTGTTCAACGCCGGCTTCACGTACAACTTCACGAAACACTGGTTCGCCGGCTTCTCGATGTCGTACATCCCGGTCAGCGTGACCGCGACCTTCACGACGGCCCGCCGGACGCCGGTCGGTACGTTGACGGAGACGTCGAAGGCCCATATCTCGCTGAACCCGATCGTGACGTACCTGAACGTCGGCTACCGCTTCTAAGCGTAGTCGAATATTTGGGGAATGGTTAATCCTGCTGCAATTTGTAGCGGATTTTTCCTGACGTAACGTCTCCACGATGCGAAACGCCCCGGCGGGAATCCCGTCGGGGCGTCGTTTTTTCGCGTCAGGTACGTTCCCGATACGCGTTTCGCCGGCCGCAGGCGCGGCCGTCAGGCGCTGTCGATGTCGTCCAGCGCATCAGGGGCAATCAGGTCGATGCGGTCCGTACAGACCGCATCGACGCCCCAGCGCGCGAGTTCACGCGCCCGCTCGAGGTCATTCACCGTGTAAACCAGGATGCGCAGCCCGGCCGCCTTGATCGCTCGCACGAGCGGTTCGTCGAGCCGTTTGTGGTCTGCATGCAACGAAACGCAGCCGAGCGCGCCGACGACTTGCGCATGCCAGTCGTCCGGCACGGCCTCGTAGAGCATCCCGCGTGGCAGCGCCGGCACCGTCGCACGCGCCTGTTGCAGTGCGTCGAACGAGAACGACGACAGGAGCGGCGGAACCGCGGCGTCACGCCAGTACGCGGCCGCGTCGGCCGCCACGCGCTGCCCCGTCTCGCGCTCGCGTCCCGGGCATGGCTTGATCTCGACATTCGCGGCCAGCCCGTG
>NZ_JAAGPG010000261.1:0-237 GCF_017104665.1 Burkholderia sp. Se-20378
TTTGGAGAGGTAGGAACTGTGCGGTGGCTACGCGGCGTAGTGATGGTCGGTTGCTGGACTGGTTGAGTTGGTGGTGGAGGGACGTGTAGGTAACGGGTGGGACTACAGTCGTGTGTGTTGAGATAATGAGGTGTATGGTAGCCAGTGTGTTGCTAGGTGACTTGTATTGCTGTGTGTTGTGGGGGGGGGGGGGGGGAGGGGGGAGGGGGGTGGTTTTTTTTTTTTTTTTTTTTATTT
>NZ_JAAGPG010000262.1:0-11368 GCF_017104665.1 Burkholderia sp. Se-20378
TCCTGATCGCGGGCCGCTGGAGCCCGCGCGCGTATTCGGATGAAGCCGTCAGCGCCGGCGATCTGCACGCGGTGTTCGAAGCCGCCCGCTGGGCGCCGTCTGCCTACAACGCGCAGCCGTGGCGCTTCATCGTATTCGACCGCACGCAGGACGAAGACGCATTCAAACGTGCGTTCGCGACGCTGGTGCCGTTCAACCAGGGCTGGAATGCGCCGGCGCCCGTGCTGATCGCGGTGACCGCGCACACGCTCACGCCGAAGGGTGAGCCGGCCCCCACCGCGCTGTACGACGCGGGCGCCGCCGCGATGTCGCTGGTGCTGCAGGCGCACGCGCTGGGCCTGGCCGCCCACCAGATGAGCGGCTTCGATGCGAAGGCGTTCCGCGATGCGTTCGCGATTCCGGCCGACGTCGCGATTCCGTCGATCATCTCGCTCGGTCACTACGGCAACGTCGACAAGCTCGATCCGGTGCTGCGCGATCGCGAGAAGGCGCCGCGCACGCGCCATGCGATCGGCGAGGTCGTCTATGCGGGCGCGTGGAAGAAGGGTTTCGACGCGGCAGCCTGACCCGTCAGGCGGACGGGCTGCATCGCGCATCCCGCCCGCATGTCTCCCCGGCGCGCCAGGCCGCGCACGTCCCGCCGAGGCCCGGTGCGCGGCACCGCTGGCCGGCCCCGGTTGTGATCCCGCGGGCTTCATGTTAAAAAGCCCGTCCTTTCCGTTTTCGCGCCGGCCCCGCTGCGGCAACTTCCCATGACTTACTGCGCGATCGATTTCGGCACGTCCAATTCCGCCGTGGCGCTGCCCGACGGCGACGGCATGCGCCTCGCGCCCGTCGAGGGCGACCACCTGACGCTGCCCACCGCGATCTTCTTCAACAACGACGAAGAGACGGTCGAATACGGCCGTGCGGCGCTGGCTTCCTATATCGACGGTTTCGACGGCCGGCTGATGCGCTCGATGAAGAGCATCCTCGGCTCGCCGCTCGCGGAAACCACGACCGATCTCGGCGACGGCAGCGCGATGGCGTACACCGAAATCATCGCGCGCTTCCTGACGCACCTGAAGCGCAAGGCCGAAGCCCGCGCGGGTGCGCCGATCGGCAGTGCGGTGCTTGGCCGCCCGGTGTTCTTCGTCGACGACGATCCGCGTGCCGACCGCCTCGCCCAGGACCAGCTCGAGACCGCCGCGCGGTCGGTCGGCTTCACGGACGTGCACTTCCAGTACGAACCGATCGCGGCCGCGTTCGACTACGAATCGCGCCAGCAGGCCGAGCGCCTCGTGCTCGTCGCCGACATCGGCGGCGGCACGTCCGACTTCTCGCTGGTGCGCGTCGGGCCCGAACGGATGGCGCGGCTCGAGCGCAAGGACGACGTGCTGGCCCACCACGGCGTGCACGTCGCGGGCACCGACTACGACCGGCGTGTCGAGCTGGCGGCGATCCTGCCGGCATTCGGCTACCGTTCGCTCGACCCCGAAGGGCGCGAGCTGCCGAACAAGATCTACTTCGATCTCGCCACCTGGCACCTGATCAACACGGTCTACACGCCGAAGCGGCTCGGCGAGCTGAAATTGATGAAGCACCTGTACCAGCAGGTGCAGCAGTACGACCGGCTCACGAGCGTGGTCGAGCAGCGGCTCGGACATGCGCTGATGGCGCGCGCGGAAGAAGCGAAGATCGGTGTCGCGGCGGGCGGGGAGACGATGATCGACCTGAACGACGTGGAAGAGGATCTGCAGATTGCGTTCGACGCCGACCGACTCGTCGACGCGAGCCATGACGACACGGCACGCATCGTCGATGCCGCGCGCGAGACGGTACGGCTGGCGGGCGTTGCGCCGCGCGATGTCGGCGCGCTGTATTTCACCGGTGGCTCGACGGGGCTCGCGTTCCTGTCGGGCGCGCTGGCGGGTGCGTTCCCGGATGCGCAGCCGGTGTTCGGCGACCGCCTTGCGAGTGTCGCGACGGGCCTCGGCATTCACGCGCAGCGATTGTTCGGTTGAATGCGGGCGGCTGAAAGGCCGCCATGCCGGGCAACCGGCGCTTAAAAACAAAAAGCCCCGCCGAAGCGGGGCTTTTTTTCACGAATTATCGCGCCAAGCTTAGACCGGACGGATGTTCGCAGCTTGCAGACCCTTCGGGCCCGTCTTCACTTCGAATTCAACCTTCTGGTTTTCTTGCAGCGTCTTGAAGCCTTCGACGCGGATTTCCGAGAAGTGCGCGAACAGATCGTCGCCGCCGCCTTCCGGGGTGATGAAGCCGAAGCCCTTTGCGTCATTGAACCACTTGACGGTACCGGTTGCCATGTTACTTGTTCCTAAAAAGATAAAACGGGGCCGAGGCCCATGGGGTGCGGAAAATCAAGGAAGGGGTAATAGGACCAACCGGAGTACCGTTGATGGGCGAACTACGAAAGAACCAATTCACTCGCCACTTGAAATCCTGCGAAGTCCTTTATACGGCTTATCAATCGCGTGGTCAACCGTATTTCCGTGGACTCAGGGTTATTGCGGAGATCAGGTTTACAAAGCTTGCAAACGACGCGAATTTTTTGTAGGGGCCGAACGATTTTGGCGCCACGTTTCAGGTGCAACCGTTAAACTACGCGCCGCGTGGACGGGTTGCCCTGATCGGGTGACTCGCCCCCCCAAAATTGCGTGCGCGGTGCTGTCCGAGCCGATCCCGGACCGCGGGCCGACCATGCTTTTTGAGACACAGGAGAGGATGTGAAGAGTTCTATTCAACGGAACATCGGCCCGTTTGCATTGATGCTGACGGGGCTGGGTTCGATTATCGGCTCGGGCTGGCTGTTCGGCGCCTGGAAGGCCGCGAAGATTGCCGGTCCGGCGGCGATCTGCGCGTGGATCATCGGCGCTGTCGTGATTCTCGCAATTGCACTGACGTACGCGGAACTGGGCGCGATGTTCCCCGAGTCGGGCGGCATGGTGCGCTACGCGCGCTACTCGCACGGTTCGCTGGTCGGCTTCATCAGCGCGTGGGCGAACTGGATCGCGATCGTATCCGTGATTCCGATCGAGGCTGAAGCGTCGATCCAGTACATGAGTACGTGGCCCTATCCTTGGGCGCACGCGCTGTTCGTGAACGGCGAGTTGACGGTACCCGGCCTGCTGCTGTCCGCGGTGCTGGTCGTCATCTACTTCCTGTTGAATTACTGGGGCGTGAAGGCGTTTGCCCGTGCGAACACCACGATCACGATCTTCAAGTTCCTGATCCCCGGCCTCACGATCCTCGGCCTGATGCTGACGAGCTACCATCCCGAAAACCTCGGCACCGCATCGAATGCAAGCTTTGCGCCGTACGGCTGGTCGGCGGTGCTGACCGCGGTCGCGACGAGCGGCATCGTGTTCGCGTTCAACGGTTTCCAGAGCCCGGTGAACCTCGCTGGCGAAGCGCGCAACCCGTCGCGCAGCGTGCCGTTCGCGGTGATCACCTCGATCCTGATCGCACTCGTGATCTACGTGCTGCTGCAGATGGCGTACATCGGCTCGGTGAATCCGGCCGACGTCGCGCAGGGCTGGTCGCACTTCAACTTCAAGTCGCCGTTCGCCGAACTGGCGATCGCGCTGAACCTGAACTGGCTCGCGATCCTGCTGTACGTCGACGCATTCGTCAGCCCGAGCGGCACCGGCACGACGTACATGGCAACGACCACCCGCATGATCTATGCGATGGAGCGCAACAACACGATGCCGAAGATGTTCGGCAACGTGCACCCGCTTTACGGCGTGCCGCGTCAGGCGATGTGGTTCAACCTGCTCGTCTCGTTCATCTTCCTGTTCTTCTTCCGCGGCTGGAGCTCGCTCGCGGCAGTGATCTCGGTGGCGACGGTGATCTCGTACCTGACCGGCCCGATCAGCCTGATGGCGCTGCGCCGCGCGGCGACCGACATCGAGCGTCCGCTGTCGATTCCGCTGATGAAGCTGATCGCACCGTTCGCATTCGTCTGCGCATCGCTGATCCTGTACTGGGCGAAGTGGCCGCTGACGGGCGAAATCATCCTGCTGATGATCGTCGCGCTGCCGGTGTATTTCTACTTCCAGGCGAAGTCGGGCTGGACCGGCTGGGGCGACGACCTGAAGGCCGCATGGTGGCTGGTCGCGTACCTGCCGACGATGGCCGTGCTGTCGCTGATCGGCAGCAAGGAATTCGGCGGCCACGGCGTGCTGCCGTACGGCTGGGACATGCTGGTCGTCGCGGCAATCGCGCTGGTGTTCTACTTCTGGGGCGTGAATACCGGCTACCGGACCAAGTATCTCGACGAGCGTGAATCGCACGACGAGATCCTCGAAGGGGTCGGTGCCTGACGCGTGACCTGCCGCCGGATTCGGCGGCGGCAGCAAGCAGCGGAAAAAAGCCCGCCCGAGCGATGCTCGGGCGGGCTTTTTGTTGGGCGGTCGACGGTTGTCGTGCGCGGCTCAGGCGGCCGGGCTCGCGAACACGTAGTTCGTCATCGCGAGTACGCGCTGGTACGTGCCGAGCGACTGGATGCCGAGCTGGTAGTCGTCGTCCGCCGCGCCGAGCGCTGTGAACACCGGCAGCAGATGCTCGTCGGTCGGATGCATCAGCGCCGCGTGCGGTGCCTGTCGGCGGTAGTCGAGCAGGGCGTCGACGTCGCGCGCGGCCAGCTTCGCCTCGAACCAGTCGGTGAATTCCGTGACGCGCGGGTCCGCATCCTCCGGTGCCGCACTGAAATCGGCGGCGCGCAGGTTGTGCGTGATCTGGCCGGAGCCGATCACCATCACGCCTTCGTCGCGCAGCGGTCGCAGCGCGCGGCCAAGCGCGAAGTGGTGGGCGGCATCCGCGCGCGGCTGGATCGACAGCTGCGCCACCGGCACGTCGGCTTCCGGGAACATGAGCAGCATCGGCACCCACGCGCCGTGGTCGAGGCCGTGCTCGGTCGTCGCGGTCTCGATCCCGGCCGCATTCAGCAGCCCGGCCGCGCGCTCGGCGACGTCGGGTGCGCCGGGCGCCGGGTAGCGGATGTCGTACAGCGCCTGTGGAAAGCCGTAGAAATCGTGGATCGTTTCCGGATGCGCGGCGATGCTGGCGGCGGGGCGCTGCGTGCCCCAGTGCGCGGACAGCATCAGCACCGCGCGCGGGCGCGGCAGTTCGGCGGCGAGGTGCGTAAATGCACCGGACGGCAGTGTCGGGTCGATCGGCAGCGTCGGAGCGCCGTGGGACAGGTAGAGCGAAGGCAAGCGGTTCATGGTGGTGGCCTGCAAAGGGATTTGCCTGTGACTATAGGCGCGCACCGAACATTGATAAATCCGCGTCAAGGAATTTGATTGACGCTTGTTTGTTGATAATTGGGGCGACGCAGTGCGTTCCACGCAAGGTGGGCGCTGTATTCGTGAAATCGAATGAATTTTCGTGGCAATCGACGAAGATGCGCGAAGAACGCGCTTCGCGCCGACTTGCGCTTACTGAGCGTGCCGGATGCCGGCCCACGGCGTCGTCAGCGGTGCGCTGAGCGCGAACAGGTCGAGCACGCGCGTGACGGTCTGGTCGACGAGCTCCTCGATCGACTTCGGCATCGCGTAGAACGCAGGCAGCGGCGGGAAGACGATGCCGCCCATTTCGGTGACGGCCGTCATGTTGCGCAGATGCGCGAGGTTGAACGGCGTTTCGCGCACCATCAGCACGAGGCGGCGGCGTTCCTTCAACGTGACGTCGGCTGCGCGCGTGATCAGGTTGTCGGACAGCCCGTGTGCGACGCTCGCGAGCGTCTTCATCGAGCAGGGCGCGATCACCATCCCGTCGGTCGCGAACGACCCCGATGCGATCGTCGCGCCGACATCGCGCACCGAATGCACGACGTCCGCACGGCTTTCGACATCGGCCTTCGACAGCTTCAGTTCGTGCTGGATGTTGAGCCAGCCGGCGTTCGAAATCAGCAGGTGCGTTTCGACGCCGCCGGCAGCGCGCAGCAGGTCGAGCAGCCGTACGCCGTAGATCGCGCCGGTGGCGCCGGTGATCGCGACGATCAGCCGGCGTGGCGGCGCGCTGGGAGATGCCATCGAAAGGGAACGACGCGTATTACGCGGCGGCGAACAGTTGCTGCAGTTCGCCCGACTGGTACATCTCCATCATGATGTCCGAGCCACCGATGAATTCGCCCTTCACGTAGAGCTGCGGGATGGTCGGCCAGTTCGAGAATGCCTTGATGCCCTGGCGGATCTCGTCGTCTTCGAGGACGTTGACCGTCTTGAACTGGTCGACGCCGCAGGCCTTCAGCACCTGGATGGCGCGGCCCGAAAAGCCGCACATCGGGAATTGTGCGTTGCCCTTCATGAAGAGCACGACCTGGTTTTCGTCGACGATTTGCTTGATACGTTGTTGGGTGTCCATGACTGACCTTGCGTTAGCGGGGCGTTAGATCGAAATGATAGCGGATTTCAACCGGGCGGGCCGGGCATCAGCCCGGCAGGCGGCCGCCGGTCGTACGTTCGATGGCGGCCAGATCGGCGAGCGATTCGACCGCGACGAAGCCGTGCGATGCAAGCACCGCACGCACGGCCTCGGCCTGGTCGTAGCCATGCTCGATCCAGAGCGTGCCGCCCGGTTTCAGATAAGTGCCGGCGCCCGCGACGATCGTGCGGATCGCGCTGAGGCCGTCGGCATCGTCGGTGAGTGCGCCGCGCGGCTCGAAACGCAGGTCGCCTTGCGCGAGGTGCGGATCATGCTGCGCGATGTACGGCGGGTTGCTGACGATCGCGTCGAATGCGAGCGCCGGATCGAGCGCCGCGTACCAGTCGCTTTCCAGCCAGTGCAGCGGGCCGCCGGGGCGGCGCGCGTCGAGCAGCTTGCCGGCGTTGCGTTGCGCGACCGCGAGTGCAGCCGGCGAACGGTCGAGCGCCCACACGCGCGCATCGGGACGCTCGGCGGCGATCGATACGGCGATCGCGCCGCTACCCGTGCCGAGATCGAGCACGGCCGGATGCGGCAGCCCGTCGATCGCATCGAGCGCGGCTTCGACGAGCAGTTCTGTTTCAGGGCGCGGGATCAGCACGTCGGGCGTCACGTCGAACGGCCGGCCGAAGAATTCGCGCATCCCGACGAGCTGCGCGACGGGCTCGCCGGCCAGGCGGCGTGCCTCGAGCGCGCGGTAGCGTTCGACCGCGGCTGCGTCGAGCGGCGCGTCGCCGCGCGTGATCAGTTGCGTGCGGGTCCAGCCGAGCGCGTGCGCGAGCAACACGCGCGCATCGACCGCGTCGAGCGGCGACGCGCGCAGCAGTTCGTCGGCGGTGGTGTCGGGCATCGCGGCCTCAGTCGGCATCGCCGAGCGATGCGAGCAGTTCGGCCTGGTGTTCGCTGACCAGCGCGCTGATCAGTTCATCGAGATCGCCGTCCATGAGCGCCTCGAGCCGGTACAGCGTCAGGTTGATCCGGTGGTCGGTCATCCGGCCCTGCGGGAAGTTGTACGTGCGGATCCGTTCCGAACGGTCACCGGAGCCGATCAGGCTCTTGCGTGTGGCCGCTTCCTTTGCGTGCTGCTCGTGATACTGCTTGTCCTTGATGCGCGCGGCGAGCACCTTCAGCGCGCGATCCTTGTTCTTGTGCTGCGAACGGTCGTCCTGGCACTCCACGACGATCCCGGTCGGGATGTGCGTGACGCGCACAGCCGAATCGGTCTTGTTGATGTGCTGGCCGCCCGCGCCGGACGCGCGGAACGTGTCGATCCGCAGGTCGGCCGGATTGATCTCGACCTCGCCGATTTCGTCGGCTTCCGGCATCACCGCGACCGTGCACGCGGACGTGTGGATGCGCCCCTGCGTTTCGGTGGCGGGCACGCGCTGCACGCGATGGCCGCCCGACTCGAACTTCAGGCGCGAATACGCGCCCTGGCCCGCGATCCGCACGATCACTTCCTTGTAGCCGCCGAGATCCGACGCGCTCTCCGACATCATTTCGACCTGCCAGCGCTGGCGTTCCGCGAAGCGCAGGTACATGCGCAGCAGGTCGCCCGCGAACAGCGCCGATTCGTCGCCGCCCGTGCCCGCACGGATTTCGAGGAAGATGTTGCGCTCGTCGTTCGGATCCTTCGGCAGCAGCATCTTCTGCAGTTCGGTCTCGAGGCGGGTCATGCTCTCTCGCGCGCTGCGGATTTCATCTTCCGCGAAGTCGCGCATCGACAGATCGCCGAGCAGTTCCTGTGCAGCCGTCTCGTCGCTGCGCGACTGGCGCCACAGAGCGTACTGTTCGACCACCGGGCCGAGTTCCGCGTGTTCACGTGTCAGCTTGCGGTACTGGTCGAGGTCGGCCGTGACGTTTTCGCGGCTCAGCAGGTCGTTCAGTTCGGCCAGCCGTGTGGACAGCTGGTCGAGCTTGCGTTGCATGCTCGTCTTCATGGTGTGGAGCGGCGCTCCCGGGCAAGGGGTATTCGGAAAGGATAGGCCGGCACGCGGCCGGCGGCAGGGCGATCGGCCGGCGCTAGTGGCCGGACTGGTCGTTCGAGCGCGGTGCGTGCTGGTAGAAGCCGCGCATCAGGTCGATCAGCGAATCGCGATCGGCGCCGTTCACGCGGTTGAGCGCGCTCGTCGGGCCGTGGATCAGCTTGTTGGTCAGCGCCTGCGACAGCGCTTCGAGTACGGCGGCCGGATCGTCGCCGCGCGCGAGCAGCTTCTGCGCCTTGTCGACTTCGGCCCGGCGCAGCGCGTCGGCCTGCGTATGCATGTGACGGATCACCGGCACGACGCTGCGCGTGTCGAGCCATTGCATGAAATTCTGCACGCGCGTCTCGATGATCGCTTCGGCCTGCGCGACCGCGGCCTGGCGAGAGGCGTTGCCTTCGCGCACGATCGCGCCGAGATCGTCGACGGTGTAGAGGAACACGTCCTTCAGCTTGCCGACTTCGGGCTCGATGTCGCGCGGCACCGCGAGGTCGACCATGAAGATCGGGCGGTGGCGGCGCGCCTTCACCGCGCGCTCGACTGCGCCGAGGCCGATGATCGGCAGCGTCGACGCGGTGCACGACACGATGATGTCGAATTCGTGCATGCGGGTCGGCAGATCGGCGAGCGGCATCGCACGGCCGTTGAAGCGCTCGGCGAGCCGCTGGCCGCGTTCGGCGGTGCGGTTCGCGACGACGAGTTCGCGCGGGCCTTGCGCGGCGAAGTGCGTCGCGCACAGCTCGATCATCTCGCCGGCGCCGATGAACAGCACGCGCTGATCGGACACCTTTTCGAAGATCCGTTGCGCGAGACGTACCGCGGCGGCGGCCATCGACACCGACTGCGTGCCGATCTCGGTCGTGCCGCGCACTTCCTTCGCGACCGCGAACGTGCGCTGGAACAGCTGGTTCAGATAGGTGCCGAGTGCGCCGGCTTCCGTCGCGGTGCGGACGGCGTCCTTCATCTGGCCCAGAATCTGGGTTTCGCCGAGCACCATCGAATCGAGGCCGGATGCGACGCGGAATGCGTGCCGGACCGCTTCCGACTGCGGCAGCGCATAGACGTGCGGCGCGAGCTCGTCGACCGGAATCCGGTGATACTCCGACAGCCAGCGGACCGCGCCTTCGCGTGCCGCGCGATCGTCTGTCGCGCAATACAGTTCGGTGCGGTTGCAGGTGGAGAGGATCGCCGCTTCGGGCGTATTGGGCGCCTGGGGGCCGAGAAACACGTTCTTGAACGTGACGAGAGCCGGCTTGATCTGCTCGAGCGGAAACGCCACGCGTTCGCGCAGGGCGACAGGCGCAGTGTGGTGATTGATTCCGATCGTGAGGAGTTGCATATCGAGGGCTATCGTTTAGCCCCATATTATAGCGTTTCAGCGATTTCCTCACTCGCCGCATACCGGGCATCAGCGTGCCGGGGCCGCGAATTTGGGGGCTCGATCGGCACGCGGTCGAGCTGATAGCCGTAGCCGTAGAGCGGCAGCAGCCGGTAGCCGCGCTCCGGAAGCAGCTGCAGTTTGCTGCGCAGCCGGGACGCGTGGGTATCGAGCGTGCGCGACTTCATGTCGCGGCGGCGCGCCCACACCGTTTCGAGGATATGGGCGCGCGACACCGGCCGCGACAGGTTCGTGAACAGCAGCTGCGCGAACCGGAACTCCTTCGGCGTGAGTGAAACGATTGCATCGCCGAAGCGAACGAGGCAGTGCGTGGCGTCGAACGCGTATTCGCCATACATTTCGCGCGAGCGGGTGGGTGGCCGGCGCACGCCGGCGCGCCGGCTCAGCGCGTTGACGCGCGCGAGCATCTCGGGCCCGCTCACGGGGCGCACGAGGCAATCGTCGGCGCCCGCGTGCAGGCACGACACGATTTCGCTTTCGCGCGGCAACAGCATCACGGCGATGGCCGGCAGCCCGGGCAGGATGGTCTGCGCGCGCGGAATGACTTCCTCGGCCGGCTGGTCGCCGGCCCAATGGCCGGTGATCAGCATGTCGCAGGTGTCGGTGGCGAGCCACTCGAAGAACGCCGCACTGGACGGAAACGCGTGGCACACGTGACCGCCCGCAAAGAGCAGGCGGTTCAGGAGCGCGGCATGGCGCGCGTCCGGATCGATCAGAGCGATTCGCATGAGAATTTCTTCAATACGGCAGCCGGCGCGCGCTTGCCATAACGTCGAGTCGGCCCCTACACTCGAATGTTGGCGGCACCCGGCTGGTCTCGGGTTCGAAGGATGAATCGATGCTAGCCGCTGGCAACGTTCACGCCTATGGGACGAATCTGAATTTATAGAAGGCGTCGAATGAACTGGTTTGGAATCCTTGTCCTGGGAGCGGCCGTCGGGCTGTTCGGCCGGTGGCTGCATCCGATGCGGCGCACGGGCCGGCCGGCATGGTGGATCGCGGTGCTCGCCGGCATCGTCGGCGCGGGTGCGGCCCGCATGGCCGGGAATCTCTCAGGACTGTTTTACGATGGCGAGACGCTCGAATGGCCGGTCTGCACCGGTGTCGCGTTCCTCGTCGTAGCCGTGACGGTTGCGCTGTCGGCCCGTCGCTGAATGTTCTCAGGTGAAATCATGAATGCCCGTCTTCCCGAAGTCTCGCCGGTGCCGGCCCGCCTCGCGCTGCTGCGTGGCGCCATGGCCCGCGAGGACCTGGCCGCCTATCTCGTGCCGTCCGCCGATCCCCATCTGTCCGAGTACCTGCCGGAGCGCTGGCAGGCCCGCCGCTGGCTGTCCGGCTTTACGGGCTCGGTCGGCACGCTGGTCGTGACCGCGGATTTCGCGGGGTTGTGGGTCGACAGCCGCTACTGGGTGCAGGCCGATGCCGAACTGGCGGGCACGGGTGTGCAACTGATGAAGATGACGGGCGGGCAGCAGAGCGCGCCGCACGTCGACTGGCTCGCGCAGAACGTGGCGGCCGGTGCGACGGTCGGCGTCGACGGCGCCGTGCTCGGCGTCGC
>NZ_JAAGPG010000024.1:0-42692 GCF_017104665.1 Burkholderia sp. Se-20378
GACTCTTACATCCGCTGGTACAACGCCAAGCGGATTAAGATCTCGCTTGGCTCACTGAGCCCGCTCGAATACCGGGAGAGCCTCGGACTCGCGGCATAAACCAGTCCAAGATTTTAGCCGCACCCCCAAAGCGGACATTTCAATCTAGCCACTACAACCAAAAATGTTGATCATACGCATTATGTAAAGTAGTAGAAGCGCCGTAAAACAATCGCGTCCGCAATTCCTGGTTGAAAGTTCTCCACCTCTCTTGGGTATGGGCTATTTGCAGCATCTGCCGAGTGCAGCGCCGTACGAGCTCGTCCGTCTGAATATGCCGTGTCCGCTGTGAGCGCTACACGGCCGGTCGAACGAATCGATCGTCTTAGAAGATGGCGACCTGATTCACAGCCGCCTTCCAGTCATGAGCCGCACGCCCTCAATCGGAAGTGATGTTGCGCAGCGCCAGTCAGATGAGGTTCGCGGCTGTCTCGTCGGTCCGGAAGTGTCCTCGGGTCGCGATGATCCTGCGCAACTGCGAGTCGATGTTCTCGGTGGCGTTCGTCGTGGATACAGGTGTCGACCTCACAAAATGAGGTCGACACCTATGCTCCTCGCTCAGAACATCATTGGATGGACGCCAGTACTGCACCGCTTACGGTCAATTCTGGCTGAACATCAACACTACTTGGCGTCGTACGCAGCAACCCACTGGAAGCCGAGACCGGTTATCCCGCTCACGAGGCTCTGCAAATCCTGCAGGCCGGGCGTGCCGAGATCGGGCTCAAGCCAGAATGGATGGAAGAAGAAGGATGCGAAACCATCCCGGACCGTCAGTGCGTACTGCGCATTGGTGTAGAGATCCTGCCACGTGTATGCCAGACACGAGGACGGATCAATGTTGCAAATGTTGTATTCGATGTTCCCGAGGTTCTCGGGCAGCACCCGTTGCCCGTAATAGTCGCTGTTGATGATATACGGGAAGAACTGACCGACCGAAAAGTCGTGATTCGGTGCGGTCGAATTCAGGTTCGGCTGATCTGACGTGTAGTAGACGGCCCGCTGATAGGTTGTCTTGAATAGCGGCGGAACGGCCTTGATGGAAAGGGGCGAAGACTGGTAGTGCGGCGCCTCCCATGCAAAGGGAACATAGCCATTCGACGAAAATTCCTGCAGGCCCGCGCTCAGACGAGCCGAAGCCCACTGTGTCGAATCTTCGTCCACGGGGCGGTTCTGCGTGGCAAGCCAGAACTCGTAGTCATTGCCGCTCACCGCGTTGACAATATTCGGCGTTGAATTGTACTGATGCGTGTAGCCGTGCATCAGGACCTTGCCGCCTCGGGCCAGCGCGTAATTGAGGGATTGCTTGAGACCGGTCGCCTGCGCGAGGTGTACCGTCAGCGGCACGCCGTTGTTATAGGCGCCAAGCGGGTCTTCGTACCGCGGAATGGTCGCGATAGAAAACGGTATGCGCTTTGAATACATGTAGTCGGTCAGCGTCTTCATCGACGACGTGGTCGTGAACGCGTTGACGTCTTCAAGACGCACCATCGCGCGATGCAGCACCGGCTGGTTGGTCCCGAGAATGTCATGCAGCAGATCACAAATCACCAGGTACCGGTCGCGTGGCCCGATGTACGAGAACGGCACGTCGGCGAAGTACCAGAAATTGCCCGCGCGCATGACGTACGGCGCCTGCGCACCCGTCTGACTGTTCTTGATGGTGACAAGGACATTGGCCTTTGTCGCATCGGACACCGCAGTGACGCCAATGTCCGGATCCGCGCTAACCACGCCGGTGCTGGCGTTGAACGCATAGTACTTGACCATGCTCATGTTCTTGTAAAGCACCGTGTCGAAGAAGTTCGGGTTCGGGTTGCTGCTCGTTGGCGTGTTGGCCAGTCCACTTATCCCGGTGAAAGTGAATCCATAGCGGGCCGTGAAGTTGTACGAGGGATCCCATGCGACCTCCCACAGGTTGTTCTTGAACCACACCACCGTCTTTGACGTCTTGACGACGTCAGCGAGAAAAGCGGACGGAATCGTGTTGTTGTAATAGTCCCCGAGATAGAAAGTCGCCTGATACTTTTCGACAGTTCCGGCCGTATAGCTGTCGACGGGCGCAAGCGTGACATTGGTGTTGAAATGGCCAAGCAGGTTGCGCAGCATGATCGCGTACGCCAGACCGAGTTTCGAGTACGCGTCGTTTGGTGGGGCATCATAGAGCACCAGGACTTTCGCCGTGGTGGTCTGCGCGAACATGGGCGACGGCATCTGGGCAAAGGCGAGCCCGAGTACCAGCACCCACGCGAGAATGAGCTTCTTCATGGTGATCTCCTGCGCGCCTAGTCGCGCTGAAAGTTGCCGTTGCTCAGGCGATGTTTGCCTTCCTTGAAGTTCGGTCCCCTGCCATGCTCGCGCTCGGCATGGCGTTTCCCTTCCTCCGGCACGCCGGGCATAATCTCGGTCGCTACAACCGTGCGTGGTGGAGGCGTAACGCGCGCGTGCGGGACGGAAGCACTCGGGATTCCGGCGCTCCAGACGGTGCCCGTCAATGCAATCACGGACGAAATCGCGGCACACGCCGCAGTAACCTTGAGCGAGGCTTTCATTGGAGAACTCCTTTCACTGACCTCTGACTGAGAACCGGGGTGTGCGATTGGGAAAGACGCCTCGTGTGCACCTTGAGTGTCAGGCAGACGCGCACCGCAGCGGTATGCGTGCCTGATACAACCTCATACGAATAGCTCCACGCATCGTCGCTCGGCTGACGAATGAACCGTCCGTGTCATCGGTCACATCGGCCCGAGTGTGAAGACCACCGCTACACCTCGAAACAGCCGACCACTGAGACGGATGTCGAAAGTGCAGCCGCAGGCTCGCTGATCGCTACGTCGGTCACGCATGCATTAACGGTGCCAGTCTCCGTTCCACCGAAGCGGCCCGGTAACAATGCAAACGGGAGAGCGTTGAAAGATATGAAAACGTTACGTCGACGAAACGTAAGGTGACGGTGCGCGGTGGCACCTGCTCCAAGGTTCATCAGTGCCAGCAGCGAAACGAGGGAATTCATCGACACCTGGCGTTCGTTACGCTGACAGGTGAAGTGAAAAATGATATGGATCACGAATTTTCAGCCAAGATTCGACTGCGTGCCCGAACGTTTCGAGCCTGAGACGTCGTGCTGCTGGACAACAACGCCTTGTCTAGCTGGCTTCGGCCACCTTGTCAGACTCCAATCGACAAGCGCTCGATAGAGGGCGAACTGATTCGAAAGGACAGGAATTTCGTCGAAGAATGATGTCGGATGATTAAAGCCGATCTTCTGGTTATCGTCGATCGAGTATCGGGATGGCTTTCATCCGAACAAACCAATGCAGGTCAGCCACGCTCCTTGCCCTCGACAAAACGTCTCGTCGCAAGCGTCGCGTCGTTTCAGCGGACTCAACCAAATATGTCTCAGGTACTGCCCAGACGTGTCGGTGACCGACCGTATGAACGGCCGTCGCACGTCCGCTCGAGCCACTCGAGCCGCTCGACAGCCTCGGCAAAAACTCCCACGGGCGTCACACGCAGTTGATCGTCGTACCAGACGATCGGCGCTGCGACGAGTTCGTCCGTTTGCGGATCCAGTACCCCTTCTCTGCCCGCCATCCCCCAGGACAACTGCCAGTTGAAGTCGACGTTGTCGCGACACCGTCAGGCGGCGACATGACTTAATTTCGAAGTACGGAAATGATGCACGTTAACCCTTGATCCGAATGGAGCGATCGCGGAGTATTCGTTCGCTGCAAAACAACCTGCAGCATACCCGCGAAGGCTGAATTCCCCTCGCATACGCAGGTCGGGTCGTCATTGCCGATCTGGAACGATGCCCTGGAAGAACGGTTGTCGATGGCACGTTGCGGCCGCCGTTTTGTCCACGCCCCGATGTGTGCTCGACTTCGCCGTCGCGCCGGCCAGCTTGATGCTCCAGTCGCATCTCGACATGCGCCGGCAATGGCTTCCGCTGGAACCCTGCGAATCCGCCGATCACAACTTCTGGCAGTGGTGTACCGCGCCTTCATGACAGCCGCCGCCGGACCCTTCGCTATGTGCCACCGCATCGCTGATCCGTTGGAGTCCATCGCGCCGTTCGAGATATCGTTCCGCCGGCGCTCGATCCCGAACGTCATCGGTCGAGTTCCAGATGATCATCTAACCACGATTGAGTGAGTCACTTGTATAGGAATGCGTAATATTCGGCGGCGGATTCAATGACGACAATCCGATTGCATTTTTGGGCGCACGTGTCTGCGCCAGCGGGACTGATGTCGGTACCACCCGGATGCCCCAGCACGTCCAGTCGACTATAAGGGAAACGTGGATATTCTGCAGAACATGAAGATATTTGTACGCGTCGCGGAGGCTGGTAGCTTCACGGGCGCGGCGTCGCACATGAAAGCGTCGACGTCATCCGTGTCGCGCTCGATCGGTGCGCTCGAAACGCATCTGCGTGCACGCCTTTTTAATCGTTCGACTCGTCATGTCGCGCTGACGGAAGTCGGTGAGCGCTATCTGCGGCGTTGCGAGCAGCTACTCGCATCGATCGACGAAGCAGAGGCCGAGGCGGCCGACGCGCAGGCGCGGCCGTCAGGTCGCCTGCGCGTTCACAGCCCGACGAGCTTTGGCCAGACATACATCGTGCCGGCCATCGTGGCGTTCCGGAAACAGTATCCGGCGGTGACGGTCGATCTCACGTTGTCGCAGCAGGTGCCGGACATGATCGACGAAGGTTACGACGTGTCGCTGCAGCTGAGCGCAACCATGCTCCCCAATTCGGCACTGATTTCACGCCCTCTCGGGGAGATGCACAGCGTGTTGTGCGCGTCGCCGTCTTACCTGGTGCAAAGCGGTACGCCGCGAGAAGTTGCCGACCTGGTCGGACATCAGTGTGTGCCGATCGTGTCGTCGTTGTTTCCGCCCGATGTGTGGCTATTCGATGGACCGCACGGCGACGAGAAGTTCCATCTGCCGCCAGCATCATTCCTGGTCAACGGCGCCGAACCTCTCGCGATCGCATTGCGCCACGGTGCGGGTATTGGGGCGGTCCCGATGTCGACGGCCTTGCCTGAGCTGCGCCGCGGCGCGCTTGTGCGCGTCCTGCCCAACTTTACGCTGCAGCCGCTGACCGTGCATGTGTTATATGCGTCGCGACAATACCTTGATGCGAAGATCAAGACCTTCGTCGAAGCACTGCGTGCGCAGATTCCGCGCGCGCTGGAATCAGACAAGGCAATTCTCGCAGCGCTTAGATGATGGCGATGAAAGTGCGCAAGATCTCCTGACCGGCGACGAGTCGTCCGCTATGTGCATCAATTGCTTGGCGGGGCCGCGGCACCCCCGCGCCGATCCGGATGCCGATCGTATGAACGGCCTTCGCGCATCCGTTCAAGATGCTCGACAGCCTCGGCAAAAACGCCCACGGGCGTCACGCGCAGCCGATCGTCGTACCGGGCGATCGGCGCCGCGACGAGCTCGCCCGTCTGCGGATCCAGTCCCCCTTCCCTGCCCGCCATGCCCTGGTCAAGCGAGGCGTTGACGCCGTGCAGGTCCTCGGGACGCCGATCCTGCTTGTGTGTGTTGTCAACGCAGCACGCTCGAGCACTCAACCGGTTTGCTACACTGCCTGACGTTTGCCATTCATCGCCCGAATTGCTTCTCGATAGCGCGAAATCGAACGACTCGAAGTGAATTGATTCCGGATGCTTGCGATTTCGAAGCAGGTCATACCGCATTCATCCACACCAAAGAATCACAGGGGGCGGGTATCTTTCCAGAATGGCGCGCGCGATGTTCACGGCACCTTCGTGATCCTCAATGAATCGATGGCGCGCTCGCAACGCGATGGTCAGATCGCCGAATTCAGCCGCCTTCAAACCATGCCGGCGTGACGTCTCGAAGTCGAGCATCTGGAAACTCGCGTCGGCAAGCATCAGATGCAACTCGGCATTGAACGGAAACGCAGCCAGTCCATCTTTCAAGCTGGCGATCGCGGCGGCGGGATCGTTCAGGTGATTGAAGCAGAGAAGCGCCCTTTCGCGCCACGGAACGGTCGACTCGGGTGTCGCGGCAATGGCGCGGTCGCAAGCCTCGAGCGCTTTGCCTGCGTGGCCCTGACGCAACAGTGCGTCCAGATAGGGTTTTAGAACGACGTCGCGACGAGGATATTTTTCAAACAGGGCCTGGAAAAAATCGGCCGCCCGGTCGAACTGTCCGGCAGCCTCCGCCTCGCGCACCTGTGCCGCGACGCCATTGAATTCCTCATCAAACGACATCCCATTCCCCGATCGTAAGTGATGCAATGAGACAGTACCCATCTGTCCATCATCTTTGTTGCGCGTTATCCAGCAGCTTCTTTTTCCCCGATATCCGTCGCGCCGGCGCGTTTGGCGTTGTCAATCCGCGACCGCCAGATCGAAGGTGTCCGGCGGCAAACCGCTGGCATATCGCTGCAATACGAGGCGGTATGCCTGCTCCAGATGCCGCACGAATCGACGCGTGTCGAAAAGCGGTGACTGGTCCCTCGCCTCGCGCAGCTTTTGCCTGATTGCGCCGAGCCTGCCGGGCGAGCGTGCAAGATCCACTGCGATGGCCTCATACGCATCGATATCCGGCGCAATCAACTCCGGCAAGCCAACCGCCGCCAGAAGACTCGCGCCATAGCGGCTCGCAAACGTATCGCCCGGAACCGTCAGGACCGGCAACCCGCACCAAAGCGCGCAGCTTGCGGTGGCCCCGGCGTTGAATGGAACGGTATCGAGGAAGAGATCGGCGCACGCTTGTCGCGCGAAGTGGTCGGCCAGCGGCACGCGTGGCGCAAAGACGATCCGCCCGGGATCGAGCCCGCGCGCTGCGGCTTCGCGTCGCAAATTGCCTCGTGCGATTTCGCTGTTTCGAGAGTGGAGCCACAGCACGCTGCCCTCGACAGCCTTGAGTATGTTGGCCCAACGTTCGAACATTAACGGCAGAAGCTTCACGGGGTCGTTGAAGCAGCTATAGACGAATCCGTGCTCCGGCAACCCGTAGGCCGAACGATCCAGCTGCCTGCCGGGCGGCTCGCGGTGTCGATCGTTGGGCTGAAACGAGCCAGGCAGGTAAATGACCTTTTCTGAATAAAAGGGCTGGTGCGTGCGCGGAATCACGACCTCGTCGGCGAAGATGTAGTCGATATAGTCTGCGCCGGTACTGGCGGGATATCCCAGGTAGGCGATCTGCACCGGCGCGATGCGCGTCGCGAACACCATCGGCCGCGCACCCATCGTGTGCCCGTTCAGGTCGATGGCGATATCCAGCGTCTCGTTCAGCGCGGTGGCGACGATCTCGTCGGACGTCATGCCGTCGACATCGTGGAAGCGATCGAACGCCGCTCGCGCCCGCCTCTGCGCAGGATCATTCGGGTCGTCGAAGAACGAGAATGCATGGATCTCGAACTGCTCGCGGTCGTGCAGCTCGAACACGTCAGCCATCAGCTCCATCATCGGGTGCGTGCGGAAGTCCGATGAGAAATAGCCGATGCGGATCTTTCCGCGCGGCATGCCTGCCGACCGAAAGGCCGAAGGCGTTGCGGGCCTCGGGATGCGGTGGGCGACATAGATTCGGGCCGCATCCAATTGCTGCTGCGGATCGGCACATACGGCCAGGTAGCGAAACGGCTCGATGGTCGGGCGCCCGTCGGCCACACGAGATGCGATGCGCTCCCGCAACCCGTCGAGACCGTCCCAGTCGAACGTGCGCAGTTGCGCGGTCAACAACGCGCCCAGCACCCAGGGCTCGTCCGGGTTGACCGCAACCGCGCGTTTGTAACGCTGAGCTGCCTCGTCGTAACGCGCCAATCGGTCGAGCATGACGGCACTGTTGTTGAGCGCCCGCGCATCGTGCGGATTCAGCGCCAGGATGCGTTCGCTCGTCTCCAGCGCCGCGTCATTGCGCACGAGTCCTGCCAACGCGGCGGTACGATTGTGCAGCAGTTCGATCCGGTCGGGATGGAATGCGAGCCCTCGGTCGCAGCATTCGAGACACAACTGAAATTGTTGCTTCAGCAACAATGCGTACGCCCGGGTACATAGCGCGCTCAACTGCGCAGGATCGAGTTGCAACGCCAGATCGGTCTGTTCGAGTGCCTCGTCCACCCGGCCGAGGCCGTTGAGCGACTGCGCCCGATAGCCCAGCAGGTACGCTCGCACAAACGGATCCGTTTCCGTCGAGAGCGCTGCATCATAAAAGGCGACGGCCTCCGCCAGACGGCGCTGTGGAAACAACTGCAGGCCCGCCGAGAACCGCCGATCCAGGTCTTCCTGAGATACCGCCGTTACGCGCAATGCGTCCCGTTCGGCACAAAGATGCTCCAGGGCACCCGCAACGCGCTCGACGACATCGCTCCACCGCCCCGGCTCCGATTGGCGAAACAGCCGAGCCCGCGGATACCACGGCGAATCGTCCCGATCCGCCAACCAGCGCCAGCAGCCGTCGAAGCGCGACAGGATCCAGACCGGCTTGCCCAATGCCCCTGCCACATGCGCCACCGACGTATCGACGGTAATCACGAGATCCAGATGGGCGATGATCGCCGCCGTGTCCGCGAAGTCGCGCACGTGCTCCATCGGATCGACAGGACGAAGCGACGACGGAATCGTGTCGATCTGCCGACGGGTCGTTTCGCCCTTCTGCAAGCTCACGAAACTCACGCCCGGAATCTGCAGCAGGGGCAGATACGCGCGGGCCGGAAGCGAGCGGCGGCGGTCCGTCGCGTGTGCCTGCGCCTGGTCGGGGCGGGGGTCGCCTGCCCAGACCAGCCCGACCTTCAAGCCGGCCGCCGGCACGCTGCTCCGCCAGCGCTCGACGAGCGGTGCAGGAACGTGCAGATAGGGCACCGTCGCGGGTATCGAGTCGAGCGTCGTTCCGCAGTGCAACGGCAGGCTCATGATCGGGATCGCGTAATCGTGCGCCGGAAGCGCCGCCGCCTCGTCAAGCCCGACACAATGATCCACGCCGTCGACCGTCGCGATCAGGCTCGTCAACGCGGCCGGACACACCACCGTCAGCGTCGACAATCCGCGCTGCTTGAGCAGCGGCAGATAGCGCGCGAACTGCACGACATCGCCGAACCCCTGCTCGGGCCAGACGACCAGCGATTTTCCGTCGAGTGGTTCGCCCTGCCAGAGCGGCGCCGGCAAGCTTGCCAGCACGCGATACGCCGAAGTGTCGCCCCAGTGCGAGGAAGGCTGAAAGCGCGCTTCGTAGTTGCGCCATCCTTCTTCGTACTGCCCCATCGCCAGCAACACCAGGCTCAGGTTGAACAGGGTCGGCGCGCAATCGTGATCGAGCGTCAGCGCGTGTCTCAAGGCGGTTGCGGCCTCGTCCAGCCGGCCGGCGTCATGCAGCAGACGGCCCAGGTTGCTCCATACTTCCGCGAACGACGGATCGTGCGCAAGCACCTCGCGGTAACACGCCTCGGCTTCACCGTACCGCTGCTGTTCGAACAGCACGTTGCCGAGATTGCCTCGCGCTTCACGAGCGTCGGGTTGCAGCGACACCGCACGCCGGAAACACGTCTCGGCCTCCGGCAATCGTCCGCGCTTGTGAAGCAACGTGCCGAGAAGATTGTGCGTCGCTACGCCGTTCGGCTCGTACGAGAGCGATTCCCGATAATGCCGCTCCGCTTCGTCGAGTTGCCCGAGTGCCTGGAGCAGCGTCGCCAGATCGGCATGAATCACGGCGTCGCCCGGACGGGCGATCACGGCATCGCGCAACGTGCGTTCGGCTTCGGCGTAACGGCCCATGAGCTGCAGGAGCAGGCCGAGCCTGCGCAGCACCGGACCATGGTCGGGACTGGATGCCAGGACGCGCCGGTAACAGGCTTCCGCTTCGGCGAAACGTTGTCCGTCGTGAAGCAACAGGCCGAGATTGAAACAGGCGTCCACGTTACCGGCGTGAATCTCGAGGGCCCGCCGGTAGCAATGTTCCGCCTCGCCGGCATTCCCTTCCGCTTCGAGCAGGATGCCGAGATTGTTCAGCGCCTCGGTGTGATCGGGGTAAAGCGAAAGCGCCGTCCGGTAATGCCGTGCGGCATCCGCCGCCTGCCCGGCGTGATGCGCGGCGACGCCGGCTGAAAATTCCGCGTTTGCCGCGCCGACGCGTGGTGCGTCACTGCCCGTAACGTTGTATTCGCTCATGTTCGACTGGAGGGGTGACGCTTCGCCATTGCCATCGGTTCATTCCACCCGTGCCCTGCTCCGGAACAAGCCCGGTCGATCCGGAAACCGACCAGGGTCATATTTCGTGCCGGAACGGCAATGCGCTGCAGCCATGTCGGTCGCGCAGCCTCTACTCGCGCCAACAACGACCAGGTGCCCGATTTTTATCACGGCGCGATATCCCGATGCAGCATAAAAATGCGCTCCAGCCCGGGACATTTGTTAAATAGCTTGAATGACCGTCAACGGGCCAATGATTTGCCGTACTATCCGGCCGTCATCCTGGCTCATGTCGAACGCGGTCGACCGACCGTGGGCAACGGCCATGGTTTTTATCTTCGGGAGCTCGAGCCGGGCGCCGATATCATTCGAACGCTAGGACCGATCATGTTTCAGTCCCCCGGAGATTCATTCGTCAACGGTTCGTTGCTGGGCCTGTGCGTCGAGGTTCCGCTTGCCGCGATCGTTTCGCTGGCGATGCATGGCGTCGACTGGAACGGACAGCGCATCGCGATGCTCATCGCCACGCCGGTCCTGCTCGCGTGTATCGCCCTGCTGACCCGCCCGGTGGCATTCAGCACGGTATGGAAGCACAAACGCTCGCCGTTCGTGCTCGACGACAATGTGCGCGCATCGATTTACGGCCGGCTCTGCGGAATTGCGATCGGCGTCGTGTTCGGCATCATGGTCGCGACGACGTTCGCCTGATCCGGTCACACAAGACCTTTCGACGAGGCCCACGCCGCGCGTGAAGCCTCGCTCACGCAGGGAACACCGCGCTTTCAACATGCGCGTGAACCCTGAATCCCCCTCTCACCTGGGGATCTTCTCATTGCCCCCGATCACGTCGCCTCGACCAGCGCGTTGAACGACGTATCCCAGAGCGGCGCGACCCTGGCCGGCCCATCCAGCACACCGATCCGCGCGAACACATCCGCGACCTGCTGATGCTGCGCCACCACGTCGGGGGTCACCGGCAGCAGCGCGTAGTCTTCGCTGCGCTGGTCGAACATCGCGACGAGGTCGGCGACCGGCACGCGCGTCTCGCGGTTCTGCACGAGCGCATAGTCGCGGAAATGCCCGTTCGCCCACGCATACGCGCGCCGGAATCGCAGCAGCAGATCGCCCGTCGCCGCGCGACGGCGCACATCGTCGAGCGTGCGCGGGTTCGCATAGACCGGAAAGTTGCCCGACAGATAGCCCTTCCCCGTCTTCAGCACGCGCGCACCGTAGCGATTGCGCGCGAGCTGGCCGTTGTAGCCGTAGATCGCCCACGCGTCGATGTCGCCGCGATCGTAGGCAGACAAGCCATCGGTCGGCGACAGGTTGATCGGCTGGATGTCGTCGAAGCTCAGGCCCGCCTCCGCGAGCTGGCGATACAGGAAGTAGTGCGACGTCGTCGCACGCACGTACCCCACGCGCTTGCCCTTCAGGTCCGCGATGCTGCGGATCGGCGTGTCCTTGCGCGCGAGCGTGACCTGGTTGTTCAGGTCTTCGCGCACGCGGGTGATGAGCCGCACGTTGGCCTTCTGGCGCGCGGCGAACACGGCCGGAATTTCGCTGCCCGAGCCGATGTCGAGCGCATCCGCGTTGAGCGCCTCGATGTGCAGCACGCCGTTGTTCAGCTCGCGCCAGTCGATCCGGTACGGTGTGTCGGCCAGCCCGGCTGCCTGCAACAGCGCGCGCCAGCCGCCCTTGTAGGTCGCGACGCGCAACGTGGTGCCGGCGAGATCGGCGTTGACGTCCGGCGCTGCGAATGCAGCCTTCGCGGCCCATGGCGCCGCCACGACCGCGGCGCCGGCAAGCAGCAAACGGCGGCGCGCCGCCGAGATTGACGACATCGGGTGCTCCTGTCGGTCGATCAAACGGGAAGTGAGAGCCGCCGCGTCAATGCAGCACCGGAAATCCGTGGCGCTCGGCCAGCAGGTCGAGGATGCGGCGCGCGTCGGTGACGAAGCGTACGTCGCCGAGCGTCCGTGCGTCGTCCGGCGCCGGCTGGTCACGGCCGAGCACGAGAACCGGCAGCCCCTGGTGCGCATCGTCGAGCGCGTCGATCACCGCGTGCCGCGGCCGCTCGAAGCCGATGCGTTTCACATCGATTCGATCCGCACGATCGGGCGCGCTCGCCAGCAGCCCCTCGATCGACAGTCCATGCGGACAGACGAAGCGCTGGCCCGGATGCTTCGGATCGGCAAAGCCCGGTTCCAGCAAAAACAGCACATCGCGACTCATGACTAACGGCTCCCGTGTTCGTTGTTCAGCCGGGGCGAACGCGCGCTTGCACGCCCTTCTGCTCCCGGAGCATGCCGGCCCAAGGCCGGATGCCCGACTCTACCGTCCTGCGCCGCACGGCCCTACCAACGTTTTGCGGAATCGATATGCGGGCGCACGTAGCGTATCGGCCGCTCGTCGCACAGCGGGCGTTGCGTAAAAACATCGCGCGCCGGGCCGCCTGTATTGCGCACATCGAACGATTTCATCGATCGATATGACGGCGTCCGCACGTATCCGGCGCTCGACGTACGCCGTTCACTCGATGCGGTCGCCGCAGCATGGGTCGCGGACGCGATCGCGGCGCACATGCCGGGCTTGCGGCAACACACATTGCAAATCGGCCGCGCAGCGATTTGCATACCACGGATCGACCGTTCGTCGGCACGATCGTCGTCAATAGCATCGTGATCCTCACTGAGGTACCCATAAAAACAGAGGATAGTCATGATCAAAAAAACGGTAGTCCTGGGTTTGGTTTCGATCGGTTCGGTCAGCGCGCATGCGCAGAGTTCGGTCACGTTGTACGGCGTCGTCGATGCCGGCTTCGCTTATACGAACAACCAGGGTGGCGGGAGCAACATCCAGCAGACGAGCGGCAAGCTGAGCGGCAGCCGCTGGGGCCTGAAAGGCGTGGAAGATCTCGGCGGCGGCCTGCAGGCGGTCTTCACGCTCGAAAGCGGGTTCCGGCCGAGCGACGGCGGGCTCGGCCAGGGCGGCCGCCTGTTCGGCCGCTCGGCGTACGTCGGCCTCGCGAGCAAGGGGCTCGGCACGCTGACCTTCGGCCGCCAGTACGAGCCGATCACCGACCTCGTCGCGCAGTACTCGGGGTCCGGCTTCTGGTCGCCGGCCACGCACGTGGGCGACAACGACAACATGAACCAGAGCTTCCGGCTGAACAACGCGGTGAAGTTCCGCAGCGACACGATCGCCGGCTTCACGGCCGACCTGCTCTATGCATTCAGCAACCAGGCCAACGGTGGCGCAGGCACCGGGTTCTCGAACAACAACGCATGGGGCGCGTCGGCAAACTACGTGAACGGCCCGTTGTCGGTGGGCGCCGGCTATGTGCGCATCAATCATCCGAATTCGACGTCGAATACGAGCGGCGCGGTGGGCGGTGCGACCTCCACGACCGGCAACGACTACGGCGGTGGATTCTTCTACGGGCTGAACGGCGGCGTGCTCAAGCAGCAGATCGGCGTGGTGGGCGCGAACTACGCGCTCGGCCGCGCGACGCTCGGCTTCGCGTGGAGCCACACGCAACTCGACTATCTCGACGGCTCGTCGCGCAAGTTCAACAACTACGACGTGAACGCGCGTTACCAGATCACGCCGGCGGCCACGCTGATTGGCGTCTATACGTTCACCGACGGGCGCGCGAGCGGCCTGCCGGGCACCGGCGGCCAGACGCTGAAGCCGCGCTGGCACCAGTTCACGCTCGGTTTCGACTATGCGTTGTCGAAGCGCACCGATCTCTACCTGTCCGGCATCTACCAGCTCGCGGCCGGCGATCCGAGCACGGCAACCGCGGGCGGCTATCGCTCGATCGCGGCGATCTCGAACATCGGCAGCGCGTCGTCGACGAATCGCCAGGTCGCGTTCGTCAGCGGGCTGCGCGTGAAGTTCTGACGGCACGCGCATCGGGCGCGATGCGACTCGTTGCGCGTGTCGCGCCGGCGCTGCGCTTCCACCTCCTCACGGCGCTGCGCCTCCTCAGCGTCGTAGATCGCCTGCTGCTCCGGCGTGACCCGAGAAGCGTCCTCATATTGCTGCATGTGGAGCGCGTGCAGCGACTGCACGGACGCGATGCAGTACACCGAATGCGGAACCGAGCGCAGGTACAGCGCCCAGTCCTTGTCGTCGCACCGGTAGAACCAGTGCACCGCCTCGCCGTCCCACCCGGCCCGGCCCGGCCCGTGCGCGACTGCAGCGCGGTCTTTGCGTCCCGGACCTTGCCGGGCACGAGGAAGGAAAGGCTATAGCCGGTGTCGGCGACGATTTCGAGGCTCTCATCCTCGAACAGGCTTTACATCGGTTTTTCGAGTTCGTGTAAGCTCATGAGCACCGGTCACGTTCGAATTTTCTTGGCCTGCTCGCGTAAAGGACGAGATGCAAACTCATTGCATCAAAAGTAAGCAGGCCGTGGCATCATTCACCGATCGATGCGCTCAATGCTCCTCGAGCAGCTTGCGGGACGCAAACAACTCGGCGTCGCTGCGAATACCTAGCTTGCGAAACGCGGATTGCTTTTGCGCGCTGATCGTCTTGGGGCTTCTGGAAAATTTTGACGCGATGTCGGACACGGACATGCCCGCGAGATAACAACGCAGCACTTCATGCTCGCGCGGGCTGAGACGCAAATCCACGGACAGTCCCGCATCCGGCGCCGTTGCACGTTCATCGCTCGCGGGCTTTTGCTCCGCGAGGCGCGGATCGGGCATCGCGCTCGTCATGATCTTGACGGACAGTTCTGCGCTGATGTACTGACGGCCGTTCGCGACGACACGGATCGCCTGTGCCAGCTCGCCGAGATCCTCGCTCTTGCTGAAGAAGCCGAGCGCACCCGCCCGCATCGTCATGTTGACGGTTGCCGGTGTATCGCTGCTTGACGTCATCAGGATCCTGCAATCCGGGAAGCGCGTACTGACCAGCTTGACGAGATTGAGCCCGTCGATCTCGCCGGGACCGAGCGTGTAGTCGAGCAACACGACGTCCGCATGATTCGCCTCGAGCCAGCGGATCAAGTCGCGCGATTTCGCGAAGCTCGCCACCACCTCGATGCCGGCCTTCTCTGTCAGGTAACTGGCGATCCCGTGCTGGACGACAACATGGTCGTCCAGAATCACGACACGGATCGGCTGGTGCTCTGGCCTCATTGCTTACCCTTTTTTATTCCGACGCGGCCATGCGGGACTGGCACCGGCGCTTGCCCCGCACGCCGACATCGATGCAATTGATTACCGGAAACAGCTTACCGGTTTTCTGGATAATTTTAACCCGTCCGGCCGAGGCGACCGGAATCGGGCGTCGATCGCAGGCGAACGGCCCGCAGTTGCGTGACGAACTGCCGCCCGGCGCAGCATTGCGACTCTGCAAGGCGCGCCCTATGATGACGGGTTCGCCGCCCGGTGCGGGTCGTACTCGCCTCGGCGAGCGAAGTCGCTGCGCCCGGCCGCTCGAGTGACGACCGCCGAAACCCCGAGGTCGCATTACGCTTTGCCCGACATTGCACACCGTCCGCCATCGAATGCCCCGCACGGGGGACGCGGCGATAGCCCGGCCGCAGGCTGTCTGCGCGAATGCATGCAAAGCCGGCGCCGCAACGAGGCGCCCCGCTGCCGGAGCGGCACGGTCGTGCCCCGGCCACGTAGGCGGCACGACCGGCTCCGATCAACCCCGACCGCTTTCGCGATGCAAGAACGTGAACATGGTGACTTCAATGGGACGCACCGTTCTGACCTGCCTGATGGCCCTGCTCATGCCCGTGCTCGGGTGGGCGAACGACGTGCCGCAGTTCACGCCCGGGGAGAAGGCATGGATTGCGGCCCATCCCGTGGTGCGCACCTTTACCGATACGCGTTGGCGCCCGTTCGAGTTTCGCGAGAATGGACAGGTCGTCGGCATGATTCCGTCGTACCTCGATGCAATCTCCCGGATCAGCGGATTGCATTTCGAATATGTCGACAACGTATCCTGGGCGAACGAATACACCGCACTGGCTGACGGAATAATCGACATCGCCCCCGATGTCGGGACGAACCGCATCGGCCGTCGAAACGGCCACGATTTCATCGTGAGCCAGCCGTACTTCGTGGGCACGATGCTCGTCGTGACGTCCCGGCGGCTGAACCAGCGGTTCACCGATCTCCGAAGTCTTGCCGGCAAGCGCGTCGCGATCAAGGGTGGCGGCGGGCTCGAAAACGCGATGCGTCAGAGTGGCGTCCCCTTGAAGTTGCAGACTTTCGACGACGAACACAATGCGCTCGCCGCCGTTGCCCATGGCGACGCTGACGTCGCCGTCGGCCCCGACATGTCGATTGTTCCGCTCATACACCGCCAATTCCAGAACGAATTGTTCGTGTCGGGCGGCCTGCTGGATCACCAGTACGCGCTTGGAATGGCAACGCGCGCCGACATGCCCGAACTGGCCTCGATTGTCGCCAAGTCGCTTGCTGCGATCCCCGCGCGCGAAGTCGGACTGATCATGCACGAATGGGCCGAATCTGCCGACTACGGCAAACCGACGATTCAGTCGATCCTCTACTATCGCCGCTGGCAGGTTACTGCGGCCGGCGCCACCCTGCTCGCGCTGGCGGCCATTGCGTTCGCTTCATGGCGCGCACGCGTCGCGGCCATCCGAAGCGAGCGCGACAAGGCGATGTTCGTCGCGTTCATCAGCCACGAGATCCGCACGCCGATGCACACGATCCTGTCGTCACTCGAGTTGTTGCAGCGCTCGAACCTGGCGCCGAAACAGGCGGGACGTGCAAACGCGGCGCTGGCCGCGTCGGAGTCGCTACTGACACTGCTCGACGACCTGCTCGAGTATTCCCGTCTCGAATCGCACAACGTGACGCTCGCGCCCGAACCGACGCACGTCGAGCCATGGGCGCGGCGCAGCGCCGACATGTTGCGCTGGCGGATCGACGAGAAAGGCCTGAACCTCGCACTCGAACTCGTGTGTCCGCCCGGGTTGTGCGTGCTGATCGATCCGGTACGTACGCGCCAGATCGTGCTGAACCTGCTCGTCAACGCAATCAAGTTCACGTCGGCCGGTTCGATTGCGCTACGCATTGATTACCTCGACAGCCGGCCGGGCCGCTCCGGCTCGCTCGTGATCGAGGTCCGCGATACCGGCATCGGCATTCCACCGGAAGCCCAGCGCAACATCTTCGAGCCCTACCAGCGCGTCGAGGCGCCGAAGGGCCGCAGTGTGAGCGGCAGCGGCCTGGGGCTGTCGATCTGCAGCGAACTGGTCGACCTGATGAAAGGCGCGATTACCGTCAGCAGCAGCCCCGACAAGGGCACGGTGTTCACCGTCATTCTGCCGGTGCGACGCGCCACGCGGGCGTTGGCATCCGGTTCGAACCCACCGCAAGCGCCGATGCCCCAGCCGCAGCTGCGCACGGACACGCCGCTCGAAGCCGATACGCCGCCTCGAACCGGCGAAGGCGCAATGATTCTGGTCGTCGACGACCACGAGGCGGTTCAGCATGCGATCACGCATCAGTTCGAGGCGCTCGCCTGCCGATCGGCGGTCGCCGGCACCGGCGAGCGTGCGCTCGACCAGTTCGAGCGCACGCGGTTCGACATGGTGCTGCTCGACTGCGATCTTCCCGACATCGACGGCTACACGGTCGCGCGGCGCATGCGCAACAGCGAGCAGCGGCGGATGCAGAAGCGCACGCCCATCATCGCGATCTCCGCGTCGACCGGCGATGCACATCGCGAGCGCTGCTTTACGAGCGGCATGGACGGCGTGCTCGGCAAGCCGTTGCGGCTCGACGCGCTGCGCCAGATGATCGACCTGTGGTGTCCGGGCGTCGAAGCGGGCACGGCCATGCCGCCTGCGGAAACGCTGGCGCCGGAGAAACCGGACTTTCGCGCGATCTACCGGCAAAGCGTCGACGCCGATCTGGCCGAGCTTGGCGCCGCGTTGTCGAATGGCGATGCCGACCGCGCACGCCGCGCGGCTCACCGCGTCAAGGGCGCCGCGGCCATCGCCGGCCATATCGCCACGAGCGAGTTGGCTGCCGACCTCGAACACCGCCTGCTGACCGTGTCCGACGGGATGCCACCCGATGCGGCGGCGCTTCATGACGAATTGCTGCGCCTGCATCGCGCCGATACGGCCGCGCCGGATTGAGTTAAGCATGACTCGGGCGGCGCTTGACCGTCGCACGCCAGGAGGCCGGGCCTGCTATTGCCTGACTATCCGGCCGATTCATCCACAGTCGCACCCACGTACGACGGGCACCACAACGCAATCATCTGCTGCAGCGCCGCCAGCCGCAGCGGCTTGCCGAGCACGCCATCCATCCCGCTGTCGAAGCAGCGTATCTGGTGTGCGTCGCCGGCGACCGCCGAGATCGCGATGATCGGCACGTGCCTGGCCCTGCGCGCGGCCTCGTCCTGGCGGATCATCCGTGCGAGCGCGTAGCCGTCGATGTCGGGCAGATTGCAGTCGAGCAGCACCATGTCGACGTGCACACTCGCGAGCTGATGCAACGCGTCGCCGCCCGTGCCGGTCACGATACCGACGCAACCGAGCGCCTCGCATTGGTCCTGCAACGCAAAGCGCACGGCCTCGTGATCGTCGACGATCAGGATGCACGGCGCCGCGCGATCGTCGTGCGCGATCGTTGCATCGATCCGTGTCGGCAGCGCTTCGACCGGCGGCACCGGCGACGCATGCTCTGCTGTCGCGACCGGCAACCTCACCGTCATCGTCGTCTCGACGTGCTGCGTGCTGTCGACCGTGAGCGTCCCGCGCATCAGCTCGACTAGTTCGCGGCATATCGCAAGGCCGAGCCCGCTGCCGTTGGCCGGCTGACTGGGCGACCGGTCCGCCTGCCAGTAGGCGTCGAACATATGCGCAACGCGGTCGGGGGCAATGCCGATGCCGGTGTCGTGCACTGCGATGATCAGTGTTCCGTTTCGGCCATGGCGAGACGCCAGATAGTCGACGCTCAGCGTGACGGAACCGCACGACGTGAAATTGATTGCGTTGGCGAGCAGGTTCAGCACGACCTGGCGTACCCGGACGGGATCGATCACGACGTGCAATGGCGACGGGCAGGCAACATCCAGTACCAGCGCGAGTGCCTTTTCCTCGGCCCGCCAGCGCACCATGTCGACCGTCTGCCGAACCCAGGGCCCGATTTCGATCGCTTGCGGCAAAAGCGTGACCTTGCGTGACTCGAGACGCGAATGCTCGAGTATGTCGTCCAGCAGCGTCAGCAGTGTTTCGGATGCGGACGTGGCCGCCTCCGCGCGGTCGGCCTGCCGCCCGGAAAGCGGCGAACGCTTCAGCAATTCCAGCGACGACAGGATCGTATGCATCGGCATTCGGATCTCATGGCTGACGAAGGCGAGGAACTTCGCCTTGTCGCGCTTGCTCCGAATCGCCGCGGCACGCGATTTCCAGGACAGGCCGGCGAGCAGCGCGAACGTCAGCAACGCCAGGACAATCGCGGCCACCTGCGGCGCGCGGTAATGCAGGATCGAGCGGAACGTCGGTTTGCCGTAGTCGCCCAGCTCGACGCGGTCCCGTGTGATCGCTGCCGTTTCGCTCACCGGAATCGCGGCAAGCGATTTGTCGATGATCGACGCGAGGATCGGCAAATCGGCGCGCGTGAGCATCGCCAGCGAGACGGGACGGTCGACCAGCATGCCGGACATGTAGAGCTGCCCCGGGAACTGCCGACGAAGGATCGGCAGGATCGTGATATCGACGCCGAGCGCGGCGTCGGCGTCGCCATGGGCGACCGCGGCAAGTGCGAGCGCCTCGCTGTCGAACGTCAGCACATCGAGCGGCACACCGCCATGACGGATGAAGTATTCGACCGCACCGCGCCCCTTGATCGCGATGCGCCGGCCCTTCAGCCGTTGCAGGCTGAAGATCATCGCTGAGTTGTCGCGTGTCACGGCAGTGAGCCGCCCGACCAGATACGGGGTACTGATCAACGAGCTGGCGCCGATGCGGTCCGGAACCAGTTCGCGCCACACACCGGGCAGCAGATCGACCTTGCCGGTCGCGAGCGCGTCGAACGCATGGCCCCATTCCGTGCCAGGCACCGCCTGGAACGTGAGCCCGGTCATCTTCGAGATCGCGTTCAGGTAGCCGGCGACGAGCCCCTCGTGTTTGCCGTCGCGCAGGTAATCGATCGGATGCCAGTTCGCCTCGGCCGCGATACGGACGACCGGATGGGCGCGAATCCACCGAAGCTCCTCGCCGGTGAAGATCGGCTTCCAGCAGACGTGCGCGGCGTGCGCGCTGGTCGATGCGGTGAGCAGCACGACGATCCATGCTCGAACAAGGCCGCGCCAGATTGGGGGGCGTGTGGGAAACACTGCTTCCATGGTCGTGCTAGAGGCTTGCCGCCGATGGCGTGAAGGTGATCGTCAGCTTGTTGCTGTATTTGCCCGGGAGCTTCCATGCTGACTGGAATTCGGGTGTTTCCAGTATCAGCGGCGTGGGCGTGCAGATGACCGGCACCGAAATGCCAGGCAGCGACACCGAGCGTCCGGCGTTGTTGTTCACGCCCTTAAGCCGCACGGTTTCGTTGTTCGGCAGCGCGATCTTCTTGCCGGCGTACGTCAGGCTCACGTCGCACATTTTTACGGTTGCCTTCACGTATTGAGTCACTTCCTGACCGAACCGATGTAACCATCGGATATGTTGGCGCTGGCGACCGACGAGACCAGCGGCATCGTGATTGTGGAGAGCAAAGCCATACCCACGTCCCGGTCATTTTCAATAGTAGTTTTCATAATGTATTTTAATAATAGCCTTCATCATTCGATCGATGGTCGAGCTTTGCTCCGGCCGATATCCATCCGTCTTCCCGCTGACCCGTGACATCCCTGATATCGATCAGTTATTTTTCTGGCATGCCGCGTCATCGGCTCGTGTCGCGATGGCCACACTCACGTGCGTGGCACTGCACGCTCTCACGCAATCTAAGTACTCGTCGACGGCGCCTGCCGCACTGTGGGGTGATCGGCCGCAGCAGATGCGATGTTTTATTGCATAGCGTTGCTCGAGTAGGATTCTTACCAATAAATGTACGCTCTTGTTGAACTAGTTGTAGCTCATCACGAAATTCAGTGAACTATTTGCCGTGCCTGGTTCCACTGCCGAAGACGTTTGATGGTAAGCCGCTCTGAGTGGAATATTAAAATTCCCACCAGCCGAATCATAGTTATTAAATGCGACATTCTTGTTCAATGGTGCGGGATTTCCGCCATCATCGAGAATTTGGATGCCAACACCCTTTGCTGTCGAGTCAGCGTCGAGCGAGACCACTGACTTAGCGGTATCTACGATTTTGGTGTTTGCTTTCAGCAAATAGGAAATCTTGCTGATGCCCTCGGGGCATTCCCTCAGTCCGATCGAGAAGTTGACGGGCACCAATGAGGTGCCGCTGCCTTTGAACTGCCCGACACGGTTTTGATCGCCCATCTTCACAACAACGTCCGGTGTTTTGCAACTGAGCGCACCGACACTAGACTGGTTGCTTACATTTATCGTGAAAGCGTTGATTTCTTTGTTAATACTAACATAGCCCAGGAGTCCCGCAGAAATACTGGCCCCTGCGGCGACTGATCCGATCTTTATTATCCTCAGAGTAAACGCAGTGTTTCCAAATTGCCACTTCCCAGCGAAATTTTCAATCCCGCCCAAAGAGATATCCCGAAGGGTTATATTATTCTGGTACCGGTACAGAATACTCCACGCGAGCCCCGTTTTTCCGATAGGTAAATAGCTGGCGCTGCCGGCACTGGCAATTTCTCCAACCGCGTTGATCAATCCCCATATATGATTGGCCGCGCATGAGTAGTCGTTCCCAGGATTCGAGACTGTCTGGCGCGGACTTTCCCACACAACTGTTCCCACCGATGCATCGCGCGGTACGTGAAGGTTAGTCGGTGCAGTAAACGTTAGTGCTTTTGTGGCCTGGTTGGGTTGAAAGGTGCAATTTTCAGAATAAGCCGGCGCTATGAAAAATATCACTAATGATACCAGTATAAAAATATCACCAAACAGACAAGTCCGGCTTCGAAAATAAAATATCTTCTTCATAAGTAATTGCCAGCAGTTAATTTTTATCAAAATTCACGTCCCAACGAAGACCTAAATGCTCGGCAATGTAAAGTTTGTCGAACGTAATATTTCCCAGCTTCGGCTTTCGGCAACGCATACGGTGCCTCGCACTGTCCATCCTTCCACTTGACTTTCAGTGTCCCCTGCTCGTGCTCCAGCAGCACAAGCGCGTTGCCGCTCGGATCGACGATGCCGAGTTGCTTGCCCGTTGCCTCGTCTTCGAGCCCCGCGCCGAACGGCACCGGCTGACCTTCGGCCTGCGTCACATTGAACTGCACGCGTCGTCCGCCGTTCGCCTTGAACACCGCCTCGACCACCGCGCCTCGGCGCGGCACTACCTGTTTGGCCGTATCGATCAATTCGACGTCCGCGCCGAGGTTGCGTGTGTCCGGACGCAGTGTATTGACGCGATAGGGCTGTGCGTAGGGCACGACCATGTAGCCGTTGCGGCCCACCCGAACGCCATCTTCCGTTCTCACGTCCGCCCCCCTCGCCCCTTCCACCTTCATCAACGCGAAGGTGTCGCCGAGCGAGCGGCTCAGATTGACGCCGCCACGATGCATCACGAGGGCGCCGGTTGCCCCAACGCTTGCGGATTGATAGTCGCGCGCATAGTTGTAACTGCCTGACAGCTGACCGATGTCGGCGTTGTGCGTCACGCTCGCGCCGGCGGTCACGCCACGACCTTGATTTGCGTATCCGGATTGCGCAGCGTACGTCGTGCGCTCGTTGAAACTGCCGCTCATACCGGTTTGCACATTGGCCGCGCCGGAACTATCGCGGCTGATGTTCGAATATATGCGCGGCGAACGCACCTTGTTACCGAGCGGAATCGACAATGTCGCCATGACCTGGGTATTGGCTCCCGCGTTGATGGTTCGCGTATCGCGCGATTGCGTGAAGCTCAGGTTGTAGCTCAACTGCTTCCAGTTGTTCCCGTAGCCGATGCTGACGCTTCGGCTCGAGCCAGGCTGATTCCAATAGGTCTGCTGGCTGACGTTCAGATAAACGCTGCCGTATTTGCGCTGCGGGCCAAGATCCTGACTCGTGGTCAGATCAATCCGCGAACGGCTACGTGCGGCCTGAAAGCCGCTCGCGTCGTTGACATCGCTGACATGATCGTTGAACGTCCGATAGCCGGCCGTCGAATAGCGGTATGCAGCCAGCGTGAAGTTCGTGTTGGTGCGCGAGAACGTCTTCGCGTACAACACACGCACGCTCTGACCCGTGTTACGCACGCCTTTCGCCCGGCTGATCGACTGCGTGATATCGAGCGACAGCGCCCCGATCGGTGTGTTGGTGCCGACACCCAGGTTGAATGCCTGAAAATCCTTCGACGCCTGGAAGCCGCCAGCCAGCGTCGTGTTGTCCGTCACGCCGTAGACCACCGAACCGGTCGCCAGTATCGGCGCCGAATCCTGGCTGCCCTGATACTGACCGGCCGAGAAGTTGTACTTCATGCGGCCCTTGCGCAACATCAGCGGCAGGCTCGAGAACGCCTGACGCGTGACGTGCCTGCTGCCGTCGGCCTCGATCACGGTGATTTCCAGGTCGCCGTTCGAGCCCGAGGGGAAGATGTCCGTCAATTCGAACGGGCCGGGCGGCACGTTGGCGCGATACAGCACGTAGCCGCTCTGGCGTACCTCCACCACCGCGTTGCTGAACGCCTGCCCGCGAATGACCGGGGCGTAACCGCGTTCGCTGTCCGGTAGCATTGCGTCGTCTGAACCGATCTCTACGCCGCGAATGCGGACGCTGTCGAACAGCGCCGAATCCGTATATTGCTCGCCGAGCGTGAGTTGAGATTTCAGCGACGTGATGTCGCGTTCGATCAGCGTGCGGTTGCTGTGAAACTGCGGCTTGCCGCCCGTGCCACCGCTCAGCGTCGATTCATTGCGCAAGCGCCAGCGGCCGATGTTGATGCCGTTCTGAAGACCAAGGAAGTAGTTGCGGCCGTCGCCCGAGAATCCGCTGCGGTTGTAGTTGCCGGTGAACTGGTAGTTGACGTATCCGGCGGCCACCCCTGCATCCCACAGCGCAGGATCGACATAGCCGCGCGCCGTGCGCGACAGGAATGCCTGAGGAATGCTGAGGTCGAGCCGCAACCGGCCAGCGTCGAAATCCACCGCGGCCTGATCCATCACCGCCGCCACGTCAACGCATGCTGCGTCGGCTACATCGGGCACGGGCTTGAGCGCGTGCAGGTTGACGCCGAATTCCTGAAGCATTTGCGCGGTCAGGCACGGCTCGACTTTGCCCTTCGCCTCATCGAAGCGAAACACGATATCGCGGCGCGTGACGAGATCGCCGTTCACCTGGATTTCGACACGATAGGTGCCGGGCGGCACGCTGTTGTTAGTTGCCAGCACCGACGACAGATCGGCTGGACGGCCACTGTCGTGCAGGAAGTTCGTATTGAACGCGAGCGTCACCGGAGCCACCTGAGCTACGACCATATCCGCGGTGCCCGCGTGCGCCTTGTTGACAACGACGAGGCCCATCGCAAGATAGAGCGGCGTTGCGCGCGGCATCCCGGCGAACGCAAGCGATCCGGCGGGGTTACGGTGCAGCGATTGGGGCGATCGGTCGAGCATCGGGGTTACACTTTGGTCGTTCTTGAGTCAGGCGGAAGAATCGGAGCTAACGCGGATGAATCATTCGGAGGCGATATTCGACGGCCTTGCGGGCATATCAACTTTCACTTTTCGACGGCTACCGGTGCGGCGGACTGACCGGTAGGCAACGTGACGCGGAAATGCTCCCGTCCGCCGAAATCGTTGACGATTTCGTAGCGCAATTCGGGAGCAGTGGCAGTGGCCGGCAGTTTGACCGGGATGCTCGCTGTACCGCCCGGCGCAACCATTCTTGCTTCGATGACGGATGTGTCTGAACCGCCTGAGCGCCATTTCGCGTCAACCACGGTAACGTGGTACAGACTCGAATTCGTCACATGGAGCACGGCGTTGCCCGATTCGCGTTCGAGGCGCCACTGCAGGCTCGAAGGCGCTTGTTGCGGATCGGCTTTCAGGCCGGCCGGCCGGTAGAAGACCTTGATTCGCTGACGCACCGCCAGTTGCAGGACGTTTTCGGCAGCAGCATCCTGTGGAATTTCCTGAACGTTCAACCACAACGCGGACTCCCGATCGGGCGGCACGCCGACACCCTCATAAAGCACGCGGAGCAGTTGCTGCCGTTTCGCGGGCACTTTGGCAAGCGGCGGGGTCACCGCGAAAGGCGGCGCTTTGCTATTAGCGTCGTCGAGCGGATCGAGCCAGGACTGGATAAGGACTTCCGAACCGTCGTTATTGACGACAATGGACGCCTCCTTGTTCTTGCCGTCAAAAATAACGCGCGTAGCGCTCAGGGAAATGGAGGCGTGACTCGCAGGCATGATCAACGCGCACGCGAGCGCCACGCCGGCGGCGAGGTATCGTGTTTTCATAGCGGGAAATAATGCGGAGAGGAGCAGCGAGGATCTCCGCTGCTCATTGACGGCGACCAGAAGGCCGATATCCGAGTTACTCGTAGCTCAGCGTGAACGGCAGGCTTGCGTTCGCGATACCGGCAGTGACTTTCGACGGATCTTGCGCAACGTAAGCGGCAGCAAAACTCACGTTGACCGAGCCGCCTTCGTCCGGCAGTTTGGTTTCAGCAAGCAGATCGCCATTACTCAGGTCGAACGCCGGTTCGCCGGCACTCGTGTCTTTGTACACTGCGATACTGACGTTTTGTGCATAACCTGGGGCAGGCGAGCCGCTGTTCACGCGAATCGACTTGTTGTCGGCGTCCAGCTCGGCGCCTTGAGCAGCAAACTTCATGCTGACTTTTCCGCCCTTCTTACACATGATGGCGAACTTGACCGCACTCGAACCATTCGCGGAGAATCTCGGCGCCGCGACGGTACCGACCTCGTCGGCGGCGATCGTGCCCATGTTCACAATGATCGAACGTGCATCCCCTGTGGCCGAACTCACCTTGCAGGTATCGTTGACGATCGTGCCCTGGAAGCTGATCATGCCGTCGACGCTTTCGCTACCGGCGGCTATCGCGGCGGAAGAGAACGCTACCATTGCGGCACCAGCGAGAATCTTTTTTGCTTTCATCGATTTATCAATGTGTGTAGGACGCCATATGAAATTGGCGCCTTTGTTGAAATACAAGGCCTCACGCTCCACGCGAACCATTCATTTGCCTTTCGCTGAAAGGCGGACGCAGTATCTCAACCGAGGCGGTTCAGCACCATAAGATCAAGCCTAAATTTCGGGCACGACCTTTGATCGAACATAGGCAGGTCGGCAGAACGTAGTGACCACGAGCCGATAACACAGCACGGGCATGGGGCCGCGAACGTCATGTCGCCGCGGCGCGGCAAGTCGAAAAATCAGATCAGTGCCTGCACTGTCGAGTTGTGCAAGACTGTTCCCGATCAGGTATGAAGCACAGACGACGTCATGCAGGAGATCCTGCTCGTCGGCACAATCAGCGCACTCGCCAACGCTGACGATCGACGAAGTGCGTGATCTCGCGGGCCCCGCCGCCGGCGAAATCCGCCTGCTGAACTCGATTGCCGCGATTACCGATCGCAGAGACGAGTCGCGCGCTTCGCCCGATGCGCGGATAAGCGGCCGCGCGCGGATCTTGCGCCGGCCGCATGCCCCTGTCTCCGCCGGCACCCGTGCATTTTTCAGTGAGCGTTCGAGCGTCAACGCCGCGCCGCAAAGGCATCGATCCCGGTCAACTCCGCGGACCATGCCCACAGACGCGCCGCCTCCTCCGGATCGATCGCATGCGGCCGCACACCCGATTCCTCGTTTCCCTGCGTGACAACCGCGACGTCACAATCCTCGCAATAGACACCACCGATCCCGGCAAGACGCGGCGACGTTGCCGCCCAGACCTGGGTTGCCGCACCCTGGGCAGGCGTCTTGAAGGTCGGATCGATTGGCTCGCCGTGCTCGTCCACCCAGCCCTGCGCCATCATCTCTTCGCGTGTCAGATGGCGCTGCAGCGGTGTCGCGATCTTGCCCGGATGCAACGAATAGGCGCGCACGCCAAACGGGGCGCCGAGCGCATCGAGTTGCACCGCGAACAGCGCGTTGGCGGTCTTCGACTGCCCGTACGCCAGCCATTTGTCGTAGCCGTGCGCGAACTGGACGTCATCCCAGCGAATCGGTGACAGCCGGTGCCCGAGCGACGACACCGCAACCACGCGGGCGCCGTCGCCCTGCGCGAGCACGGGCCACAGTCCGTTGACGAGCGCGTAATGGCCAAGATGATTGACGGCCATCTGCGCTTCCCGGCCGTCGCCGACACGCGTCTCCGGGCACGCCATGACGCCCGCGCTGTTGATGACGATGTCCACGTCGCGGCGCGCGTCGACGAACCGCGCGGCGAATGCCGCCACGCTCGCCAGATCGGCTAGGTCGAGCGCCGCGATCTCCACACCGGCGATGCCACGCGTTGCTTCGCGTGCGGCATCGGCACTCCGTGCGCCGACGACGACGGTCGCGCCAGCCTGCGCCAGCGCGCGCGTCGTTTCCAGGCCGAGACCCGAATGGCCGCCCGTGACGATCGCGGTCTTGCCGTGAAGGTCGAGATCGACCAGTACGTCGCTTGCCGTCGATGCGGCGCCGAATCCGGAATGAAGGGGGTGTTGCCTGCTCGTCATTGAAGGCTCCTGGAACGATGCGTGAAGCACGCGCCCGCCTGTCGGCCGCGTCACTGCACGAAGTCATTCTCCGACGATGCCCCCGGACTGTGAATGCAATAGAATCCGGTTTTTCGTCGAGATCGTCCGGAGCTTGAGCGTGGATCCGCTATCGGAAGTGCTGTCGCTGCTGGAAACGCGCGACTCGTATTTCACCGGTCTGAGAGCAGGCGGCGAGTGGGCGGTGGCCATTCCGCCGCCCGAGGGAATCAAGTTCAATGCGGTCGTCGAAGGAAGTTGCTGGCTGACCGTCGACGGCGCCGGGCCGCCGATCCAGCTGCGCACGGGAGACTGCTTCCTGCTCGCATCGCCGCGGTCATTTTCGCTGGCGAGCGATCCATCGGTTCCGCCAGTGCCTGCCGCCGACGTGTACCGGAACGTCGAACGCGGTATCGCGCACCATGGCGAACCGGTGAATTGCTTCCTGATCGGCGGCCGCTTCTCGTACGAGGAAGGCATGCCGCTGCTGCTGGGCAGCCTGCCGCCCGTGGTCATCGTAAGCGGCGACTCCGAGCAGGCGGCGGTATTGCGCTGGGCGCTGCAGCGGCTCGCACATGAATTCGGCAAGCCATCGCCGGGGGCGTCGTTGATGGTTCGACATCTCGGTCACATGATGCTGGTCGAGATCCTGCGGCGTTACGTGGATGACGGCGCGAACAGCGATGTCGGCTGGCTTGCCGGGTTCGCGGACGCCCGGGTGAGCACGGCACTCGTCGCCATTCATGCGGAGCCTGCGCGACGCTGGACGGTCGACGAACTCGCGACCTGCTGCCATGTATCGCGTTCGACGTTCGCGCTGCATTTCAAGCGGCGGCTGGGATTCGGGCCGCTCGAATATGTGCTGCGCTGGCGCGTGCAGCTCGCAATGCGGGAGCTACGGCGCTCGAACGCGTCGATCTCGGCGATCGCGCAGAGGCTGGGCTACGACTCGGACAGCGCGTTCGGACATGCGTTCAAGCGCATCGCAGGTTGCTCTCCCCGCGCGTATCGCCATGACTTCGCGAGCGAGTCGGGTGATTAGCGGGGCGTTGAAAACCCTGTCGGTCGGATGCAGGCCCGATCCAGCGTTTCACGCCGAACAGTCTGAAATTTATGGATCGTTTGTCGCAGCGGCTTGCGTGAAGCGCAATGACAACATCAGATCGAGAATCGATCGATATTGGGAGCGCGAGCAGACCGTTGGTCAACGGTCTGCTCGGAACGGATGTGCCGTCTAATGGAAAAATGGGCGGCCCTCGGAATAAGGTGCAATTAGAACAAAATCCCGTGCCGCCGATAACTGTCAACATTGACAGGGATTATTTCAATTCGAATGGCTACCGAGTCGACGACAGCATCGCCGCGCCGATCCTTTTCGTTTGAAAATGGGCGGATGATCGCTTACGCATGACGCCATTTTGCCCATGTGGGCAACTCGCGCTCGGTGGCCGGATCATCCAGACGGATCCAGCTATAAGACGTGCCGGGCCATTCCGGAACGGGTAGCGGGGCCGCGCAGCGAATGTCCGCGCGGCCCGGCCGATAGGCCTGGGATGGCCAGAATAGCGGCATGATGCGGCGCGCTTCCATGCCTTGGCGCAATTCGGCCGGCCCGCCCGCGTCGGACACGATATCGCAGTGGAACGACCAGTCCTCTTCGCTCCAGGCGAGAAATACACTTGGCGCGCCGGCGCCATCGAACATCAGCACCGCGTCCTGATTGGGGCGCCAGTAGTATTCGACGATGCCTTCCCGCGCGGCCACCTCATCGATCAGTTTGACGATCCGTGGATCCCGGTAGGTCGCCCCCGCTTCATGCAGGCTGATGTGCCCGCGGGCCGCGCAGCACTTGCGTTTCGCGTTGTCCAGCGCGGTTGCCAGCTTGCGCGCCATCTCGACGTCGGTCTTCTTCAGATAGCAATCGATCAGCCCCGCGTTGAACGCGGCCACCGCCTCGCGCTCGTCGGCGATGCCGGTGAGCAGGATTTTCGTGCAGTTCGCGTTGCGGATGGAGGTCAGAAACTGGATGCCGTCGACCTCTGGCATCGAATAGTCCACGACCACCGCGCCCACCGCCTCGAACCGGGCGGGATCGGCCAGCGCATCCTCGCCGATCGCATTCCCGCCGGTCTTCTCCGCACCGAAATAGTCCGCAGCCATGGGGGGCGTCTCCGCATCACGCGACGACACGAAGTCGAGCGCCGCCTGGGGGTGCGAAAAAAAGCGGTTCAGGCGTTCGTCCGGAAATGCGCCCCGCAGCGCCTGCAGGAAATCCGGATTGTCGTCGACGAATACCACGGACACGGGATAAAGCACCGGCTGCCTAACGAAGGGTTGCATACGAATCTCGATAAATCAGCAGAAAAAGATGCGGTACGGGAGACGCTTTACCGCGAATGACGATCGCGGCAATTATCCGGCGAAAGTGGGACGCACATCAACTGCTCGTCATTTGCCAATTCGGCATGTTTCAAACGCGCCGCTCATCAGATTTGCACGGGGAGAATCGGGCCATTCCTTCTCGTTGAAGGAATGCGCAGCTACCGCCAGTAGCGATTCAAGGAGTTATCCATGTTGACGCGAGACGCGATTCTTCACGTCCTTTCCAACGAAACGGCACATCAGTCCGAGAAAACCTTCCACCACGTGGTCGACATTTACCTCAAGGATTCCAATGCCTTCATGAACACCTATTTTGCACGCTACTTCGAATGGCAGGGCGTGTGCCGTGAACGCTGGTTTCACGAATGCATCCACAACAACCTGCTGGCAGCCGGCGGGGCGTTCGTGACGAAGCGCGCGCATCAGGAATACGTCCAGGAAACGTTTCCGTTCCAGCGTGTCGATTGCTTTCTCAATACGTTCGAGGTTCGGCAATGTTCTGCCTATCTGCTGTTTCGCTTCTACGTTGACGGACGACCGGTGTCGCTGGGGTATCAGCAAATCGTGTTTGCCGGTTCCGACAAGCGGATTCGCCGGTTTCCGCCGGGCATCATCGAGCGGGTCAAGGCGTATGAACTGATCCTGCCGTCCACCGCGAACTGAATGTGAGACCGACTTACCCGATGCGATAGCGCCGGGGAAGCGCCGGCGGATCGCGCAATGTGTCATCCGCCGGCGAACCGGGCTCCGGCAGCCGAATCGTGAACGTGGTCCGGACGCCGGGGACGGATTCACACGTGATGGTGCCACCGAGCGCTTCACATACGCGGCGGCAAAAACTCAAGCCCATGCCGGCGCCGCGACCGTGCGACTTGGTTGAGAAAAAGGCGTCGAAGATTTGAGGGAGCACATCGGGGGCAATGCCCGGGCCCGAATCGCTGAAACGCACCACGCAGTAACCGTCGCTGCGATGAGCGTCGATCTCGATCTGCCCACTGCCGCTTGCGTGGATCGCGTACAGCGCGTTTTTCAGCAGATTGAAGATGACGAAGATCACGAGCGAGTCGGATCCGAAAAACCGGATGTCCGTATCGATCGCGTCGACCGATACACGGTCTCGCTCACCCGGACGGAACGGAAAGCGATCCACCGCGGCGTCGACACAGGCCCGTATCGGATAGGCCGCGAAGCTGTGGCGATCGAGCCGGTCCAGCGTAAAGGACGCCAGGGACATCTCGACCACCGTACTCGTGGTGTCGACCTGGCGCCGGATCGACGACGCGAGCGTCGGTAGCCGCTCCAGCTGTCCGGGATACAACCCGTCGGCGCACAGCCGGTGCTCCACCGCCAGCCGATAGCCGCGCAGCAGCACCGGCAGGACGTTGCGCAGCTCGTCCGCGTGCAGGCCGATCGCCGCCAGCGGCGTGGCCACTTCGTGCGCGACCGTCGCGGCCAGGAGATAGGGGCCCATCAGGCCATAGCGGACGATCGACGTCGCGAGCATCCCGAGGCTGATCGCGATGAACAGCACGCCCACCGGATAGAACTCGACGCCGTAGTTCACCGCATAGTCGGTCGCCGCGAGCGAGTAGAGGCCCAGGCTGACGAGACATTGAGTGAGCAACTGCCGGACGTCTCGCGCTAGCCCCTGCCGCCGCGCCTCGATCAGGAGCCAAGCGCTGCGGCCGACCAGTAATACCGTCTGCACGACGTGCACCGGATGCAGCGGGCCCGCCTTGGGATACGGGCCAAAGAAATGCAGGCGGAATCCATCGACGACCGCATTGCTCGTGACCAGCAGCACGGCCAGCACGACGCAGAGTCCGTAGGAGGCGAATATGATCGGCCGCTCGTCCCGACGCGACACGACCTCCGTCACGAAATGATAGAAGGTCGTCGGCAGAAAAAGGATGAACAGATAGCCGGCCTTGACCAACACGTTGGCGACGTCCGCGTCGGTCGTCTGGAACAGGAAGGCCCACGTTCCCTGCCAGACGAAGGTCGTCGCGCACATCAGGGCGAACGGGACGGATATCCGCGTGAGACCCTTGGTGGCCAGCACGTAGAGGCCAAACCCGAGAAACAACGCAGATACAAACGCGGGCAAGATCGAGTACATATGCGTGAATCCACCATGTTCACTGGTCGCGCACCACTGAACTGCCTTGGCCGGTGCCATTTGCGAGAGTAGCACGCCGCGGCAGGCGGGCGAGCGCGGCGGGTTTGTCCGCGGCGCCTCCGCGCATCAGAATGGTTGATCGCGCGGGCGCCGGGTAGCGCAGGCCAAAACAAACTCGTCGCCGTTTGCGAAGCAAGGTTGTCACCTCGCCGGCCCACATTGGCCGGAAGGTGCGAAATCCCCGTGAATTCATGAGGTTGCACGTCGCGAGCTCACGTTGTCACTGGCCGTGGTCTTGCGAAGACCCGCGCAACTCCCCTGCGGTGGTTGCAGCGTTGGCAGCCTCTGTCGCGCGTTGTACGAAACCTGATTTTTGATCACACATCCACGACGTCAGGATAAGTATTCTTATCACAATAGCCCGATCATTGAACCAAACTCGTGTTTTCGCGAATGCCCCGCATGCAACGGGGCGTCCGTCGTTCAGCGCCCGATCGGCAACCCGGTCGGCTCGATCCAGCCCAGCTTGTAAGCGATCAGCAGCGACAGGAACAGCGTGACCGACAGCCCGACGCGCGCCGCGAGCGACCATGCCATCCGCTTGGACTTGCCGCGATCGTGATTCATGAAATACAGCGCGAAGATCAGGCTCGCGATGATCATCGCGAATGCCACGGAAACCAGCAGAGTTTTCATTGGTGATGCCCTTGAAGATCGGAATCGGCCTGAATCAGTTCGGCCAGTTTTTGCCGCTCGTCGGCGAGCCCGCCGACGCCCGACGCCGGCCAGTCCAGCGCGACGCCATTGCCCAGCGAATCGCGCACGAGCGCCTGGTAGCGCCGGTCGTTGATCCGGCCGTGGTCCATCGTTTCCGAGATCTCGCGCCGGAACGGCAGCGGGAAACTCGCGTACGCGCGCGACAGCGCCGCATATTGTCTCGCATCGATCTCTTTCGACGATGGTATGACAGTCCAGATCACCACAGCCACGATGGCCGTGAACGGGATCGCCGTGTAGCGAAGAATGAACTTGATCGGGGTCATGAAACGGTGGGCAGAAGGGATCGCGAAGGCGGGCGGCGCGGCCATGCGGCAGCGAAACCGCAGTCCGGCCGCGTCGGACGACATTGTACTGAAAGCCCTATCCGGCTAACAGAGTATGATAATGGCATTATCATGTTCGTCACATGATTCGACAGACCCGGCACCTGTGCGCAGGCGGCGTGCCCGCCCTGCCGCCCGGTGCCGGCCTGCACGTCCGCGCCCGCGATCCGCGGCGATTGAGCGAAGCCCCGAGCCCCTATGCCAGCGCAGTACTTTCGAAACCTGACGGGAAAACACCGCAGCGCGACCGCGAACCGTCAGCTCGGGTTTTCGCTGGCGTTCGTCGCCGGCGCGGCCAATGCCGGCGGCTTCCTTGCGGTCAAGCAATACACGTCGCACATGAGCGGCATCGTGTCGGCGATCGCCGACCAGACGGCGCTCGGCGACGTGCGGCTCGTGCTGGCCGGCATCAGCTCGCTGGGGTCGTTCCTGATCGGCGCCAGCTGCTCGGCGATCCTCGTCAACTGGGGCCGCCGCCGCGGCCTGCACAGCCAGTTCATGCTGCCGCTGCTGGTCGAGGCCGCGCTGCTGCTCCTGTTCGGGCTGCTCGGCAGCCACCTCGCGCTGTGGGAAACCTTCTTCGTGCCGGTGACCGTGACGCTGCTGTGCTTCATCATGGGGTTGCAGAACGCGACGATCACGAAGCTGTCGGGCGCGGAGATCCGCACGACGCACATGACCGGCATCGTGACCGACCTCGGCATCGAGCTCGGGAAGCTGTTCTACTGGAACCGGTCGGCGGTCGACGTCGACGCGCATGCGGTGGTCGCCAACCGCTCGAAACTGCGGATTCACGCGACGATGCTCACGTCGTTCTTCATCGGCGGCCTGGCCGGCGCGATCGGCTTCAAGCATGTCGGCTACGTGTCGACCGTGCCGCTTGCCGCGGTGCTCGTCACGCTCGCGATCGTGCCGGTGATCGACGACCTGCTCGCGCTGCTCCGCAGCAGGAGCAGACGCTGATCGCGCACCAGGCGCGTATTTTCGGCGGTGGCGCCGAAGATGGATCGATTATAATTTGATTAACATACCGACCACCCTCGCCCCGCAATGGAAACGAAAACCGCCCGCCTGACCGTCCTGATCGACCCCGCGAAAAAGGAAGCCTTCGAGATGCTCTGCTCGGAGCAGGATCTCACGCCTTCGCAAGTCGTGCGGCAACTGATCCGCGAGTATCTCGACCGCCACGGCGTGACGTACAAGACCAAGAGCGCGCTCGGCAAGCGCGTGAAGTAAGCGCGGCCGTACAGGCCGCGCCGGCGGCGCCGGCGGCGCCTACGTGGCGGTTGCGCCGCCGATTTCCCATCGCCCGTGCGGCTGCGCACGCATCACCAGCCGTTGCGGGTCGACACCCTCCCCGGCCTTCATTCGCCTCGCCGTGGCCGCCAGCTTGAGCTCGCCGGCCCGTGCACACGCGAGTGCGCGTTCGAGCAGGACACGCAGCGACGGCAGCCGGTTGCCGCCCTTCCATGCGAACGCGATGAAGTTGTTGTCGTCGCCGCACGGCACCAGCGTATATGACGCACCGAATACCGAGCGCAACTGCTCGAGATGCGCCGGCAGCGCCGGGTCGTCGTCCATGAAGTTGATTGCCAGCACCCCGGTTTCGCTCAGGCGCTCGTGGCATGCAGCGAGGAATGCGGCGCCCGCACAGCGGCCCCGCATGCCGTCGGCGACGAACGCGTCGTGCAGGATCACGTCCGTCCTGACATCCGCCCTTTCCAGATGATCCGCGCCGTCGGCGCTTACCACCCTGAACCGGCCGTCATCCGCGGGAATCCTGAAAACGTCTCGCAGCGCGATCACGTCCGGGTTGATCTCGACCGCGTCGATCGCCGTGCCGGGCAAGTGCCGGTAGCAGTACTTCGCCAGCGACCCGCCGCCGAGCCCGAGCATGCAGATGTGCGCGGGCTCGGGCTGCAGCAGCAGAAAGCCCATCATCACGCGCGTATAGCCGAGCTCGAGCCGCCCCGGATCCCGGAGCGACATGAAGCTCTGCGTGCCGAAATGGTCGAAGTGCAGCGAAAGCGCGTGCTGCGTCTCCAGCACGAACGGCCGGCCGTCGTTCAGCGGCGTCGCCAGGAGCCTGACGAACGCATCGTAGGAAATTCGATCCTCGGCCATGAACGGGCAGTCGATTGCAAACGGTCGATTGGAGCGTGCGCGCTCAGACTTTCTTCAGATAGCAGGCCTTCAGCATGAAGCCGCCCATGTCGGTCTTGCAGTCGACCTCGTGATCGCCGCCGACGAGCCGGATGCTCTTGACCTTGGTGCCCATCTTAAGCGTGATCGACGAGCCCTTCACGCGCAAATCCTTGATCAGCACGACCGAGTCGCCATCCGACAGCACGTTGCCGTTGGCGTCCTTGACGACATCGCCCGCCGGTTCGTCGCCCGTTTCGGCGCCGGCGCCGGCCGACCATTCATGGCCGCAATCCGCGCATACGGTCAGCGTGCCGTCCGGGTAAGTGTTTTCCATCGCGCATTGCGGGCAGGCGGGGGCGGCGTTCATTGCAGCTTCCATTCAGGGGGAGTTGGGTCGTCGATAAAAATGCCGGGCGCGCTGGCAGCGTCGCCCGGCCGGCCTGCAGGTGCCCGCCGACGGGTCGGCGGGCCGCCTTCGGCGCACACGACATTATAATGCAATACACATATCTTGAACGCTGTATTATAATCAGCGTTTTCGCGCCGTTCGCCGGACTTGCGGCCCGTTTCAACGAGAATGCCGACACATCCACGCAGGATGGCACACCCCGGCCGCGCTGCCGGCTTCCCTGGGTCGTGCGGGAAAGCGCGTTTCCAGCGTGCCGGGCGCACCGCCGGCCCGGCGCCGCACACCGATTTCGACGTTCCGTCCAGAGGCTTTCCGACATCGTGGCAACCGTTGTGTACGTTGAAATCGGCCCCGCGTGGAACCGCAACCGCGGCTACGCCGCACGAGAAGCCGCTGCCAACGCGGCGCGCGGTTTCGAAAGCGACATCCTGCTGATCGCGAACGGAATCAGCAGCGATGCGAAGGACAGCGCCGCCATCGTGGCGCTGCAGGTGCACGGCGGCACGTCCGCGCAAGTGCTGGCCACCGGCCCCGACGAGGAGGCCGCACTGCAGGCGTTGCTGCCCGTGCTGCAGGCGCGCTGACCCGCGCGCCGCCCGATGTCACGGCATCCCGCCCACCCCGAATCCCCTTTTCATGAGGAAGCGATGAGCGACAACTTCACGTCCCACACCCCGAACCTGTCGGCCTCCGCCATCTGGGCGCTCGAGCGCCTCGCCGATGTCCGCTACGGGCGCGACGCGCCGGCGCTCGGCTGGTCGATCGCGCGTGAGCTCGTCAGCGCGGGCTTCGTCAGTCATTCCGCACACGGCCGCTCAGGCGCGTCGATCACGGCCGAAGGGCGGACTTTCCTGAAAAGCCGGAAGTAGATCGCCAGCGGCGGCGCGTCAGCTTGATCCTTTTGAGCATCACATTGGCGATTTTGCGTCTTATGAGGATCGTTCTGCGCTTCTAAAGTGGAGTCACCCCGAACGAACGGGCGTCAACTTTCCGATCCAGGAGCCAGTCATGAGCCGCATCGCCATCCCCGCCATCGAAACCGCCACCGGCGCAACCGCCGACGTGTACGCGCAAGTCCGCAAGGTCGCCGGCGGCACCGTCCCCAACCTGTTCGCCGCCGTCGGCCATCTCGCGCCGAACGCGCTCGCGGCCGTGCTCAACGCCGAAGGCGTGCTCGCCGGCGGCACGCTGAGCAAGCAGGATCTCGAAACGATCAAGCTGCTCGTCAGCGCCGACACCGGGTGTGACTACTGCGTCGCCGCGCACAACCTGCTCGGCAAGATGACGGGCCTGTCGGCCGACGCGCTGCGCGCGATCCGTTCGAGCGAGCCGAACACCGGCGACGCGAAGCGCGACGCGCTGATCCGCTTCGTGCTGAACCTGCAACGGACGAGCGGCACGATCACCGACGACGAATTCGCGGCGATCCGCGAAGCCGGCTACACGGACACGCAACTCGCGGAAATCTCGCTCGCGATCGCGCTGACGATCTTCACCAACACGTTCAACCGTATCAACGACACGGTCGTCGATTTCCCGCCTGTGAAGTAAAGCCCGCGGCAATGCCGGTATGCGGGACGGCATGCGGTCCCGCTGCCGGCCGGCGTCCGTGTTTCGAGCGCGCCCGTCGCCGGCCTCGTTGCCGCGACGGGCGTTCCTCGTTGATCACGGTCGCAGACCCGCTCGGGAGGATCCGGGGCAATACGCGCTGGCGGCTGCCGCGCTGTTGATCGCGTTGGACAATCGTCGCGATGGGGCCGGCATCGAACCGCGCATCGCGCCTCGGGCTGATCAATATGTATTGCATGGAACCGGCGCGGGCGCCGTCTTCGCACCTACTCGACGTCGCCGGCCTCGCCGTCATCCGATGCGGTTGCGTCGCGCGGGCCGCCGAGCGATTGGCGCCGCCAGTCACCGGGTGTCATGCCCGCCCAGCGTGTGAACACACGGCGAAACGCGGCCACCGACTGATACCCGACGTCGGCCGACACGGCCTCCGCGCTGGCCGATGGCTGGCGCAGCGCATTCGCGGCGAGGCTCATCCGGATGTCCGTCAGCAGGTCCGCGGCCGAGTGCCCGAGTTTCGACTGGAAATGACGCATGAAGGTCGCGCGCGACATGCTGCACAGTGCGGCGAGTTCGGGCAGCGTCCATGGCTTCGCCGGATCGTCGAGCATCGCGACGATCGCGGGTGCGAGGCGTGGCTGGCCGGCCAGCGCCAGCAAGCCGGTCGGCGCCTGCCCCGATTCGCTGATCGCGCGTAGCGCGAGCGCGAACAGCGCCGCCGACAGCGCGTTCAGGATCGCGAGGCCGCCGAGCTGCTGCTCGAGCGATTCCGCGCGCATCAATTCGACGAGGGCGGTCAGCCGCTCGGTGGCCGCCAGCGCGTCCGGCGTACGGCTGTCCGTTGCCGCGCGCACGACGAGATCGGCCGGCAGGTGGCGCCGGATCAGCCGGTCGTGCGGCGGCGCCACTACGAAGCGCCCGCACAGCATGTCCAGCCGCTCACCGGTGCCCGCGTTCTCGCCGATGAAGACGTGCCCGCCGGGCCGCTTGACCGCCGGCACCGGCGACAGCCCACTGCCGTCGTGCAGCACGTGCGGGGAGCCGTGCGGCAACAGCACGAGATCGCCGCCGCCGAGTTCGCGCACCGTACCGTCGTCGGGATTCTCGAGGATCGCGCGGCCGCGCAGCACCGCGTGATACGGGATCTCGCACGCAGGCGATCGCTCATACGTAATCGCCCACGGCGCGCCGAACGCGCAGCGGATTTCGAGCTTCCCGGTGACCGTGACGAGCGCCATGAAGCGGCTCAGCCAGTCGGATTCGAGCGTCATGTCGGGTGGTGGAGACACATCGGAAGTGCGGCGCGCATCGCGTGAAGTTCCGATTATCGCGCGGGAAGTCGATCTCATCGCGCTCGCTTCCTGTTCGGCGCCATTGATGCAACGGCGTCGCTTCCGACCACTTGCCGCGTCACCAGTGCGGGTAAGGGTTTTGCTATCATTCCGGCTCCCCGTCTTGCCGAAATGGACATGCCCGCTCGCAGAGTGTCGCCATCGCCTGCCGTCAATCGCACGCCACCGCTCGCCGAGAAACATCGCCGCCCGCTCTGCCTGCGGGTGCGTGAACGGGACCCAACCCGCGCGGCATCGACGTGCTGACGGCCAGGCCGTCCCATGCCCCCTCCTTTCCGGAAACCCCGATGCCAGTCATTTCGTCCCCGCCCGTTCTCGACACACCGCGTCTCATCCTCGAAGGCCATCCGCTCGGCGACTTCGACGCGCTCGCCACGATGTGGGCCGAGCCAAAGGTCGTCGAGCACATCTTCAACGGCGAGCCGTCCGCGCCGCGCGACTCGTGGATGCGCATGCTCGCGTATCGCGGGCTGTGGCCGCTGCTCGGCTATGGTTACTGGGCGATTCGCGAGAAGGCATCGGGCCGCTATGTCGGCGATCTCGGTTTCGCCGATTTCCACCGGCTCATCGAGCCGTCGATTCGCGACGTGCCGGAAGCCGGCTGGGCACTTGCGACGTGGGCGCACGGCAAGGGTTATGCGACCGAGGCGCTCTCGGCTGCGCTCGCATGGCTCGACGGGCAACAACGGTTCGAGCGCAGCGTGTGCCTGATCGCGCCGACCAACGTCGCGTCGATCCGCGTGGCCGAAAAGGCAGGTTATGGGGAGCCGGTGCAGATCCGGTTCAACGACACCGAGTCATTACTGTTTTCGCGCGCGAGCCGACAGGCTGTTGTCGAGTGACAGGTTATCGCCGGCGTGCCGCATCAACTTGCGGGCGCCGGCGCGCCCTCGCTGTTCATTCCACCGCCAGCTCATAAAGGCTCGTAAAGAGCCCGTTGTCCATCGGCCAGCAGTTGCCGCAATCATCGAGCAAGATCCAGTCACCCGACTTCACCGAACGCCAGCCTTCCGGCGTAGCGACCGCCCGGCCGCCTTCGCGGGCCTCCACCCGATCATGGTCGCCATCGACGAACCACCGTGTTGCATCGACATAACTGACGCGTTTTCGAAATCGCATACCGCCACCGAAACGTTGAGAACTGGCAGGCACTTCCAAAGACGTGTCCGCGTATTGGGCATGGGTGTCGCGAGGGACCGTGATACTCACGAGAGCCACGAAGAGGATCGGGAAGTCATCGCGTCGGCCCCGAGCGACAGCTGCCGTGCCGCCAGCCGGGTGTCGTGCAACGCCTGCCGGCCCTCGGCGACGAGGGCTTCCAGCGTTTCCCGTGCGGCGGTGGAGATCCGGATATCGATCTCCCGCATCTTCCCGATGGCCGCGTGAACTTCGTCGGGTTGATCGGGCACCAGCGTCATCAGGAACATCGAACGTGTTTCGGCGGCCCGGACGGCCTCGCTCCAGTCGGCGCGGGCGACCGCGACTTCGATCGCGTTCGTGAGTGAATCGAGATTCCGGATGATTTGAAGCGGCGTCATTTCGCATTCCTATCAGAACATCGTACCGGCCGCACGTTGGCGCCTGGCAGGCCAGGGCAACGTCGACACCGATCTGCACGCGTTGAGCACCGTGCCGTGGCTTGTCGCATGGTCGCGACCCAGGGAGCAACTGCACGCCATCGGCCCCGCCTTCGCATGTGCATTCTCGTCGGCAACCGACCGGATGCCGGCGTGGATCACGCTCGCCACTGAATTTCCACAATTGTAAGGAGCCGGACCCCACTCCTTTGGTAATATTTTGTAATGATATGTCGAGCAATCTTTACCGGAATGCGGCTCGGGCGGGTGTCCGTTGCACGCACAATTTTTCCGCAAACGTTTTCGCGCAAACGACACCTTGTCCGGCATCGCTGCCAGCCATGCATCGGACATCATGCCGAGCCTTCTCCCCCGAGCATCGCCCCGTTCCACGACGACACGATTCCACACTTTCGTCCGTTCGCTTCGCTGCACGGCGGGAATGGATTGGCGTACCGGCGGGTGGGCCGAACGATTCAGATTTCGCCACATTCCACCGGAATGTTTCGCAGTATCATGCGCGTCTTTTCGGCTCCCTCATGTTCGGACTGGGCCTGAGCGCTCGCCACTTTCCCGTCTCATCCCCTCGTTTAGCGATGCCCATCCGAATCCTGCTCGTCGAAGACGACGTCCAACTGTCCGCGCTGATCGCAGACTATCTGCGCATGCATCAGTACGAGGTGGACACACTCGTCGACGGCACCGACGCCGTGTCCACGATCGTCGCGTGTCGCCCCGACCTGGTGCTTCTCGACATCAACCTGCCGGGTAAGGACGGCTTCGAGATTTGCCGCGAGGCACGCATGCGATACGACGGCATCGTCATCATGATGACGGCCCGCGACGAACAGTTCGACGAGTTGCTCGGCCTGGAATTCGGCGCGGACGACTTTCTCCACAAGCCGATCGAGCCACGCATCCTGCTCGCGCGGATCAAGGCCCACCTTCGACGGATACGCATGCGCCCGGACGATGCCGCACCGGCATCGCCTCATCGTTTCGAGTTCGGCAAGTTTTCGATCGACCGGGCGGATCGCAAGGTTCGCCTTCCCGACGGTAGCGCGCCTCGCCTGACGTCGACCGAATTCGACCTGCTGTGGGCGCTCGTCTGCCAAGCCGGCGAGGTGGTCAGCCGGGAAGACCTGACGCAGCTGCTACGCGGCATCGAGTTCGACGGCTTCGACCGCTCGATCGACGGCCGCATCTCGAAGCTGCGCCGCAAGCTGCGTGATGACCTGACAGAACCGAAGCGAATCAAGACGATCCGCGGCAAGGGCTATCAGTTCAGCAAGCACGCATGGGATTGATGCGGCATGCGCGGTGACGCGCTGTATGGCGTGCGACCTGTCGTGGCACACAACGTCACGCGTTGATCGGCTGCCCACCCGCCCCTGCGACCGCGACCATTCGGGTTCGTGCAGGTCGACAACCGGACACCGTCACGTACCCGTCGTCTTCTCGCCGAGCGCGGTAACGGGCGTCTCCGGATCGCGCGCAAGCCCTTGCGCGAACACCTTCAACCCTTCGAGCAACGGCGTCAACGCGTCCCACAGCGCTTCGTCGTGCAGCAGCCGGTACGCGCCACGCACGCCGGGTGCGACATGCTCGTGCTGCGCGGGCTGCCACGCGCCGACGTGGTGCAGCGCGTCGGCGGCTGCGAACACGGCCTTGCCGAACTGCTCCGGCGGAATGCGCGACAGCGCCATCAATAGCACCGCGAGATTCTGCATGCCGCTCTGCATGCCCGGCTTGTCGAGCGCATCGACGAACGTGTCGGCCAGCCGCGCGTTCGCGCTGACGACCTCGGTCGCCAGATGCAGGAATCCATGCCGGTGCAGGCTGCCGAGCAAATGTTCGAGCGCGTCGTGCGCGCTGGGCTCCGCGTGCGGAGGCGTCGTGTCGGGGGACTGACGTTCGGTCATCGGCTTTCTCCGGTTGGGACGCCACGTGGCCGCCGCGACGGCGGCCACGCGCGCCGGTTGCGTCTCGCTCGTCTGACACCGTGTGCCCGCCAGCCGCGGTCGCCCTGCGCCGCGACG
>NZ_JAAGPG010000263.1:0-11542 GCF_017104665.1 Burkholderia sp. Se-20378
CGCACCGGCGATTCGCATCGCCCGGGAACGGCTCGACGCGGCGCCGGCCGCCCCCGTTTCGCTCGCCGAGCTGGCCGACCTGAGCGGCGTCAGCCGCTTCCAGTTGCTGCGCGGGTTTGCCCGCGAGCTCGGCATCACACCGCACGCGTACCTGATCCAGTCGCGTGCGAGGCTGGCGCGCGCGCTGCTCGCCAGCGGCCTGCCGATCGCCGATGCCGCGGCCGAAGCCGGCTTTGCCGATCAGAGCCACCTGACGCGTGCGTTCGCCCGCCAGTTCGGGATCACGCCGGGGCGGTTCACGCAGGTCGATTGACACCGCCATCTTCCCGCGCGACGGCTGCCAGACACGCAGCCTCTTTGAAGACGCGGCCACATCGCAGTGACCGCAGCAGCAGCAGCCGCCGATGTCCGTGGCACAACCATGCCGAGTCCCGCACGCCGCACTCGACACCCTCGCGCACGCTGCAATTTCGTTCAAGACGCGCACTGCCGTCGTACGCGACGATGCGGCGCATGAAGACACGACTGATTGGCTATCTCTATCTCGCCGCCGCGATGGCGGGCGTCGGCAGCACCGTCATCGCGAGCCGTCTCGCGGCCGGCGGCCTGCCGCCGTTCGCGGCCACGGCGCTGCGCTTCCTGATCGCGACACCGCTGCTGTTCGCGCTGATGCGGGTGCAGCGAACGCGCTGGCCGCGCATCTCCACGCGCGACGCCGTGCTGCTCGTCATCCAGGCGGCGGCGGGCGGTGTCGGTTATACGGTGCTGCTGATCTGTGGCACGAAGCTGTCGTCACCACTCGATGCGGGCGTGATGCTCGGTACGCTGCCCGCGATGTCGACGCTGATCGCGGCCGTCGTGCTGCGCGAGCGACAGACACCGCGCGACTGGGTGGCCGCCGCGCTCGCCACGGCCGGCGTGCTGTTCGTCACGTTCGCGCCCGGCCAGGCGTTGCCGTCGCTCCGCACGCTGGCCGGCGATGCGCTGGTGCTGGCCGCCGTCGCGTGCGAAGCCGTGTTCATCCTGCTCAACCGGCGGCTTGCCGCACCGTTGCCGCCGCTGGCGCTGTCCACCGCGATGTCCGGCCTCGGCTTCGTGCTCGCACTCGTACCGGCGGCGTTCGAATGGCACGCGGTGGCGACCGGCTGGACCGTGGGTGCCGTGTCGGCGATCGTCTACTACGCGCTGGTGCCGACCGTGCTCGGCTACCTGTGCTGGTACGCGGGTTCGGCGCGCACGAGCGGCACCGAGGCCGCCCTGTTCACGGCAGTCGCGCCGGTTTCGGCGGTGCTGTTCGCCGTCGCGCTGTTCGGCGAAACGCTCAACGGCACGCGTATCGCGGGTATCGCGCTCGTCATCGCCGGCATGCTCGTCGGCGCGACGCGGCGGCGCGAACCGCCAACAGAAGCACGCGATACGCACCCGGTGAATCCCGGCCGGCCAGCCAACCCCGCGCCCGCCGCGCAGACCGCCGTCGACTGACTCGCGCTCACCGCAACATCGCGAAACCGGTGGCGGCTCCCCCCCCCTGGCCTGTCGATCCCCATGCTCCCGCCATGCAGCCGGCGACTGTAGGAATGTGTCCGCGCACCGCAAAACCGTTGCGCACCACCCCGCAAGATGCAATATTCGCGTGGCCGGGACCTTTGACAACCATCGAACAACAATCCGCCACGCAATGAACAGGAAGGAAGCCAAAACAAGAATCGCGGTGCTGCTCGCCGCGGGAACGAGGAAGGCCGATGCACTGGCCGAACTGTCCGGACAGGGACTCAAGGATCGCGTGCTCGCGCACCTGATCGCGTCGCGCCCCGATCCCGAACGCTGCCGCAAGAACAAGCTGCACATCCGGATCCTGATCGCGCTCGGCATCGCCCAACTCGCGATCAGCCTCTTGCTCGCGTACAACTTCTTCGCCACCGGCGCCGGCAACGGCCTCGTGCTGGTGTTCCTCGCGTTGGCCGTGCCGCTGTCGCTGCTGTTCATCTGGGGCTTTGCAACCAATCGTGTCGGCGCGTACCACGCGTTCATCGTGCTGTCGCTGCTGCAACTGCCGAAAACCATCGCCGAACTCGGACGCGATCCGTCGACCGCGCTGCCGAGCCTCGCGATCACGGTCCTGCTGGTGGGCTATGTCTGGTTCGTCCGCAACCGCCTGTTCCCCGACTACGGCTGGCTTACGCCACGCAAGGTCGAAGGCCGTTACGCGTTCGTCGAGCAGGCCTGACGCCACTGGCATCGAGCGTCGGCCGCAAAAAAAAGCGCCGGGCCGCCCCGCAATCGCGGGACGGCCCGGCGCTTTCCGCATTCCGGAACCGGTCGGCTTACTTCGCCTTTTCAGCCGTATCGCTGATCGCCTGGCCACCCTTCGAAATGTCTTGTCCCATGCCGGCGACCGTGTTGCAACCGGCGAGCGCGGCGGTCACCACCAGCAGCATTGCAGCAATCGTACGCGTCATTCTCATTCTCCTTGGAATCAACAAGCCCGACGGGCGAATCGTATGCGGCGTGGCGCCCGGCAAGATGCAGGGCACGGGGCCTGACCTGATTATACGGAGACGGCCGCCGCGCGCCAGTACGAACCCGCCGCCTGTCACACGGGCCACCCAGCCGGTTCGCGCAGATTTTCCTTGACTTCAACGCGCCAGGAACTAATATACGCATCGCGTATATTTTTAGTCAGGAGCCGCCGATGACCGTTCCCCAGCAAGCCTTCCTCCGCGACGCCATGCGCCGCCTCAACATGACGCGCGAAGCGTTCGCGAGCCGCATCGGCGTGAGCCGGCGCGCGCTGGATACCTGGCTGCTGCCGGACGACTCGCAGGAATCACGCGGGATGCCCGAGATCGTCGAGCGCTTCGTGTCGGAAATCGTCGAGCGCTCGGTACCGGAAGGCGGCGGATATACGCAAAGCGTAGACAATCAGGGGCTCGCCAAGCAGTTCTTTTTCGAAGGCAAGCCGCAACTGCTGTCGGTCGACCAGTTCTCGCGGGAATCGGTCGAGGCGCTGTTTCGCGTGGCCGATGTGATGCAGCCGATCGCGCGCCGCCACAAGATTTCGCGCGTGCTGGAAGGCGCGGTGCTCGGCAACCTGTTCTTCGAAGCCAGCACGCGTACGCGCGTGTCGTTCGGCGCCGCCTTCTGCCGGCTCGGCGGCTCGGTGTGCGACACGACGGGCTTCACGTTCTCGTCGATGGCCAAGGGCGAATCGATCTACGACACGAGCCGTGTGATGGCCGGCTACGTCGACGCGCTCGTGATCCGCCATCCGGAGAAAGGCTCGGTGGCCGAGTTCGCGCGTGCGACCAACCTGCCCGTGATCAACGGCGGCGACGGCCCCGGCGAGCACCCGAGCCAGGCGCTGCTCGATCTCTATACGATCCAGCGCGAATTCTCGCGGCTCGGCAAGATCGTCGACGGCGCGCACATCGCGCTGGTCGGCGACCTCAAATACGGCCGCACCGTGCACTCGCTCGTCAAGCTGCTCGCGCTGTACCGTGGGCTCAAGTTCACGCTCGTGTCGCCGCCGACGCTCGAGATGCCGGCCTACATCGTCGACCAGATCGCGACGAACGGCCACGTGATCGAACAGACGACCGACCTCGCAGCCGGGTTGCGCGGCGCGGACGTCGTCTATGCGACGCGGATCCAGAAGGAGCGCTTCACCGACGAGTCGTTCGAAGGCTACACACCGGATTTCCAGATCAACCAGGCGCTCGTCGATACGGTGTGCAAACCGGACACGCTGATCATGCACCCGCTGCCGCGCGACAGCCGGCCCGGTGCGAACGACCTGTCGGTCGACCTGAACCGCGACCCGCGCCTCGCGATCTTCCGCCAGACCGACAACGGCATTCCGGTGCGGATGGCGATCTTCGCGGTGCTGCTCGGCGTCGAGAATCTCGTCCAACATTCGATGCGCGACGCGACGTGGCGCCCGCCCGCGTATCTCGGGCCGGAAGACGCGGTGTTTCACGGGGTCGATTGAGAAGGAGCAGCGGGGCGCGGCCAGTCAGGCGCCACCACGTTCAACGGAAAGCGCGCCCGGCAGCCCGGCGCGCTTTTTTTACGCGCGGTGGAAAGATGGACAATCGGCGCCTAGGACGCCCATGGATCAATCACCCGCAGGCCGACCGCCTCGAATGGCGCGACGTCGCGCGTCGCAATGATCAATCCGTTCGCCTCGGCCGTCGCGGCGATAAAAACATCGGCAGGCGCGATCGCACTGCCTAAGGCACGCGCACGCGCTTGAATGCTCGCATACGCTTTGCTCGCCGCATCGTCAAACGGCAGAATCCTGCCGCGAAACAGCGGCACGACGCGCTGCTCGATGCTTTGGTGAAGCCAGTCGCGCCTGCGCCCTTCCGGCAGTGCCGCCACGCCGAAGCGCATTTCGCCGAGACTGATCGCGGCAAGAAACAACGTTTCGACGTTCTGGGCATCGAGCCACTCGATCACGGCTGCGCTCGGCTCGCGCCTCAGCGGCTCGGACATCACGTTCGTATCAACAAGGATCATTCGAAGCTCATCGGGTCGGTTAGCGTCTTGTCGCGCTGAACGTCGAATTCGACGCCGCCCGCCTCCCGTCCGATTTCCGCCAGCAGTGTTCCAAGCTTCAGCCTGCCACCAGGCAGAACGGCCTGCTCGAGGATGTCACGCACCTCGGCTTCCGTACTGCGTCCATGCTGGGCTGCGCGGATTCGGAGCGCACGGTGCACTTCATCGGGCAGATTTCGAACGGTAATCACGGGCATGATGCACCTCACCACATTTGCTTTCAATGCTGTCATATTAGCACCTTGATGTCATGGCGGGTGATCCGCGACAGAACCACTCTAACCCGCCCGACAAGCCCGCCACACCTGGCCTTTCGGCCATCAACCACCACCCCATACGCCCCGCAACCACTCCGCCACATTCCTCAACAATTTCCCAACAAACGCGAACAAGAACGCTTCTCATTTAAGTTGAAATTACATAGAATGCCGCCTGAAAACAAATCGTAATAATTCCCGGCGGCATGCACATTTCCGCAGCGCGCTGCCCCCGGGGCCACACCGCGAGGTCGAAGCGCACCATGAAGTCACGTTCCGACGAGCTGAAGCTCGGCAAATTCACCACCCTGTGCAGCGTGCTCGCCGCGAGCCCCGCGTTCGCGGCGGACGGCACGCCGCCGCCCGCCCCGGCCGGCGCCGAAGGCCATCTCGCGCCGATCGAGGTCCAGGGCAAGGCCGAGCACAGCTTCAAGGCCGACTTCTCCGCTTCCGCGAAATTCACCGCGCCGCTCGTCGACACGCCGAAATCCGTCACCGTGATCCCGCAGGAACTGATCCAGAACAGCGGCGCGTCGACGCTGACCGAAGCGCTGCGCACCGTGCCCGGCATCACGTTCGGCGCCGGCGAAGGCGGCAATCCGCTCGGCGATCGTCCGTTCATCCGCGGCTACGACACGCAGGGCAGCATGTTCGTCGACGGCATGCGCGACACCGGCGCGACGACGCGCGAGATCTTCAACACCGAGCGCATCGAGATCACCAAGGGTTCCGACGGCGCGTACGGCGGCCGCGGCGGCGCAGGCGGCAGCATCAACCTGATCACGAAGGCCCCGCACCTCGGCACCACCGCCGCTGCGAGCGCGGGCCTCGGCACCGACCGCTATCGCCGCTTCACGGCCGACGGCAACTGGCAGTTCGCCGATCACGCCGCGTTCCGCCTGAACCTGATGAGCCACAACAACGACGTCGCCGGCCGCGACGCGGTGAACAACGAACGCTGGGGCGTCGCGCCGTCGATCGCGTTCGGCCTCGGCACGTCGACGCGCGTCGTCGCGAGCTACTACCACCTGTCCACCGACGACCTGCCCGACGGCGGCATCCCGTACTACTACGGCTTCAATCTCCCGAAGGGCGTCGCCACCGACGGCCCGGCGCCCGTCGACCGCCACAACTTCTACGGCCTGACCAACCGCGATTTCCGCAAGACGACGTCGGACATCAGCACGCTCAAGATCGAGCACGACATCACGTCGTCGCTGACGATCCGCAACACCACGCGTTACACGGAATCGACGCAGGACTACATCTGGACGCAGCCCGACGACAGCCAGGGCAACGTGGTCAACGGCAAGGTCTGGCGACGCGCGAACACCCGCAACAGCTCGATCAACAGCATCGCGAACCAGACCGAGCTGTTCGGCGAATTCCGCACCGGCCCGTTCAAGCACAGCTTCACGACCGGCATCGAGCTGTCGCGCGAATGGGGCAAGCGCGACACGTACAACGTCGCCGCCGCGAACGGCAAGATCTGCCAGAACGGCATCGGCGCGGCGTCGGGCTACAACTGCACGAGCCTGTGGTCGCCGAATCCGAACGACCCGTGGGCCGGCTCGATCACGCGCAACAACGACTATGCGCATGCGCGCACCGTGACGAAATCGATCTACGGCTTCGACACGATCGAGATCACGCCGCGCTGGCAGGTCAACGGCGGCGTGCGCATCGACGACTACTCGACCCGCTTCACCGACACCAAGGCCAACGGCGGCAAGACCACCACGCGCGACGACACGCTCGTGAACTGGCAGGCCGGCCTCGTGTTCAAGCCCGCGCAGAACGGCAGCATCTATGCGTCGTACGCGACGTCGTCGACGCCGGCCGGCATGATGCTCGGCGAAGGCAGCGAATCGCAGTCGCTCACGCCGGGCCGCGGCGGCGTCGGCTCGAACGCCGATCAGCTGTCGCCGGAAAAGAACCGCAGCATCGAGCTCGGTACGAAGTGGAACGTGCTGAACGACAAGCTCGCGCTGACCGCCGCGCTGTTCCAGATCGACACGACGAACGCACGCGTGACGCTGCCGAACAACCAGTACGCGATGGTCGGCAACAAGCGCGTGCAGGGCCTCGAACTCGGCGTCGCAGGCCAGATCACGAAGCAATGGCAACTGTTCGGCGGCTACACGTACATGAAGAGCGAGCTGCGCGACAACGGCAAGGACTCGGCGAACAACGGCAACCAGTTCCCGAACACGCCGAAGCACAGCTTCACGATGTGGTCGAACTACGACGTGACGCCGAAGTTCACCGTCGGCGGCGGCGCGTTCTACATGTCGCAGGTGTTCGGCGATACCGCGAACCAGCACGCGGTGCCGTCGTACTGGCGCTTCGATGCCATGGCGCAGTACCGCATCAACAAGAAGCTCGATCTGCAGCTGAACGTGAACAACCTGTTCAACCGCACCTACTTCGACCAGGCGTATCCGGCGCACTACGCGTCGATCGCACCGGGCCGCTCGGCGTTCGTCACGCTGAACGCGCGCTACTGATCGATGGAGGCCGTGTCGCTGAAGGCGCTCGCGTCGGTTTCGCCGCGCGAGTTCGCCGACATCCTGGCCGGGCCGCCCGAGCGCGCCGCCGCGTGGGTCGCGGCGGCGGCCGACAACGGCATCGTCGATGCGCAGGCCGTCTACGGGCAATACCTGCTCGACGGGCACGGCGTCGCGCGCGATCCCGCGGCCGCGTTCAACTGGTTCCGGCACGCGGCGCGCGCCGGCCACGCGATGGCGATGAACATGCTCGGCCGCTGCTACGAATTCGGCTGGGGCACGGCCGCGTGCGCGCCGGTCGCCGTGTACTGGTACCGGCTCGCCGCGCAGGCGGGGCTCGACTGGGGCATGTACAACTACGCGACGGCGCTCGCGCTCGGCAACGGCGTCGACGAAAATCGCGCCGATGCGCTCGACTGGTTCCAGCGCGCGGCCGCACTCGGCCATGCGAAATCGATCAACCTGATCGGCGGCTTTTACGAGGACGGCTGGGTCGTACCGGTCGACGCCGACGCCGCGTTCGACCACTATCGCCGCGCCGCCGTGGCCGGCGATTTCCGCGGCCAGTTCAACCTTGCGCGGCTGCTCGCCGAGCGCGGGCAGATCGACGACGCGCTCGTGTGGCTCGCGCGCGTGCCGGCCACCGCTACCCCCGCGTTCGTCGCGAAGATGCGCGCGTATCTCGCGTCGTCGCCGATCGACGCGTTTCGTGCGGCGGCGCTGCAGTTGCCATCACAGCCTCAGCCTCAGCCGCACTGCATGGAATCCGCATCATGATGCTTCATATCCCCGGCGTACTGACGAAAGCGCAGGTCGCGCAATGCCGCGATCTGCTCGATGCGGCGGAATGGGTCGACGGCAATGCGACGTCCGGCACGCAGTCGGCGCACGCGAAACGCAACCGGCAATTGCCGGAAGGCGCGCCGGCCGCACGCGCGGTGGGCGACGCGATCCAGGACGCGCTCGCACGCAATCCGCTGTTCTTCTCGGCCGCGCTGCCGCTCAAGGTGTTTCCGCCGCTGTTCAATCGCTACGAAGGCGGCGAGACGTTCGGCACACACGTCGATAACGCGATCCGGCTGCTGCGCGGCACGGATTTCCGCGTGCGCAGCGATCTGTCCGCGACGCTGTTCCTCGAAGAACCCGATGCATACGATGGCGGCGAGCTGTGTGTCGAGGATACGTACGGCACGCATCGCGCGAAGCTGCCGGCGGGCGACCTCGTGCTGTATCCGGCATCGAGCCTGCATCACGTCACACCCGTGACGCGCGGCGAGCGCGTTGCGTCGTTCTTCTGGATCCAGAGCATGGTGCGCGACGACGGCGACCGCACGCTGCTGTTCCAGCTCGATACGCAGATTCAGGCGCTTTCCGCTGAGAAAGGCGCGAAGGATCCGATGGTCATTTCATTGACGGGGATTTATCACAACCTGTTGAGGAAGTGGGCGGATGCGTAGCCAACGGAGCGCCACCCAGCCGTTGGACGTATTGCGCGGCTCGGTCTTGCGCTACGACGACCCCGTCGATCCAATCGAGGAAAGCGCCCGGGAAGCGCCGCAACGCGACACCCGAAACGAAAGCGTCCACGCAGACACGTCCATCGAGACGCCCAGATAAGACACTCACGCCCACGCAGCAAAAACCGCGACACATCCTCCGCCGGACTCTGGCATATTGGCGATTCGTCTGACAAAAACCACATCGGCCGACTTCCCCGCCGGCTCGTGGCCCCAAATCGTCATTGCGCCACTTCGTCCACTATCGTGATTTCGCTCTCCGATCCCGTTGTCCGGTCGATTGCCCTGCTGGAATCGCACGAAGGGTTTGTCGATCTCGCAGGCTTCCATGACCGCATCGCCGTCGATCTCGGTCGCCGCGATATCAAGAGCAGAAGCCCGCATTTCCTGAAAATACGCCGTGGCGTGGCAGACCGGCTGATTGCCGCTGCGCACGCGCTCCCCGCCGCCCTGCGCCTGTACGTCAAGGAGGGCTATCGCCCGCTGGCCCTGCAGCGCGACTACTTCTCCACGCACCTCGCGCACCTGCGCCACACGCTGAATCCGCTGCCGGACGAAGACGCGCTGATCGCACTGACAAGCCACTACATCGCCCCGCCGGAAGTCGCCGCGCATCCGACGGGCGCAGCCGTCGACCTGACACTGATCTCGGCGGAAGGCATCGAGCTCGACATGGGCTGCGTCATGAACGCCACCGACCAGAAATCGTCCGGCGCGTGCTACACGCACAACCCGTTCATCAGCCGGGCAGCCGCCCGCAACCGCCAGGTACTGATCGCCGCGCTGACGGGCGCCGGCTTCACCAATTACCCGTCGGAATGGTGGCATTGGTCGTTCGGCGATCGCTATTGGGCCGTGATGCACGATCAATCGCACGCGATCTACGGCCCCGTCGAGGAAAACATGCTCGACGAAGCCGCGCGCTGACATTCTTTCCGACGAAACGCGCCCGCCTCGGTAACATCCTCACTTGTCGATCCCTGCCCGCTCCCGCACAATCGCAGCACCTGCATCACTCTCCCCCGCGCCGATGTCCTATGCGTCACTCGCCACCGGCGTCCTCCTCGCCGGCGGCCTCGGTCAACGCTTCGACCCGAGCGGCCTGCAAAGCAAGCTGCTCGCGCTGCTTCCCGACGGCACGCCGGTTGCGGTTGCGGCCGCCCGCCATCTCGCGGCGGCCACGGCCGACGTGATCGCCGTCGTGCGTCCCGGTGCCGAAAAACTCGCGATGCTGCTGAACGAAGCCGGCTGCCACGTGGTCTACGCACCCGACGCCATGCGCGGCATGGGCGCAAGCCTCGCGGCCGGCGTACGTGCGACGCCCGACGCGAACGGCTGGCTCGTCGCACTTGGCGACATGCCGTGGATCGCGGCTTCCACCTACGAAAGCGTCACGCGCGCGCTCGACGCCGACGACGCATCGATCGTCGCACCCGCGCATCGCGGCGTGCGCGGCCATCCGGTCGGGTTCGCCGCGCACCACTTCGATGCACTCGCCGCGCTCGACGGCGACACCGGCGCCCGCGCACTGTTCGCCAGCGCACCGGTCAGGCTGCTCGACGTCGCCGATCCCGGTATCGTGCGCGACGTCGATACGCCGGCGGATTTGCGCTGACCGCAATCGCGCGGTGCGTGCACGCGGTGCAACGCATGGCCCGCTCCGCGCGCAGCAGCAACCTGCACGAAAACCGCCCGTGCACGGATCACACCGACCACACACCACCCGCCGCCACAATCCCGCTGCAAACGCACGCCCGATTGGCTATAACGGAGACGAGGCGCCACCGACGTCACGCACCGAGCGAGCTCTCCATGACCGATCACACGACCCCGACGCCCGAGCCACCGGCCGACCCGAACCGCGACCCGGAAGACGATCCGTTATCGCCACCGTCACCGGGCCATCATCACGACAATCCGCAGCAGCCGGACGGACCGCCGAGCAAGGATCCGGTTTAGCCGCAGGGCTGCCGCGCCGCGCATTCACCGCGGGTTCCCGTCATGCGCCGTCGTCGCATGACGCTGCCTAGCGCGCCGTATACCCGCCGTCGATCGGCAGCGACACACCGCTGACCATCGACGCCGCATCGCTCAGCAGGAACAGGATCGGTTCGACGACCTCGTCCGGCTCAGCAAATCGCCCGAGCGGAATCGCGGCCAGCATCGGCGCACGCTTTTCCGGTTCGCTCCACGCGAACTGCGCCATCGGCGTGAGCGTGACGGTCGGGTTCACACTGTTCACACGAATGCCGTGCGGCCCGAGTTCGATGCACAGCACGCGCGTGATCGCGTCCATCGCCGCCTTCGACGCGCAGTAACTCAGATGCGCGGGCAAGCCGACGAGCGCGGCCTGGCTCGATACGTTGACGATGCTGCCCCGCGCATGCGCGACGCCGCGTCCGTCACGCGCGATCATCTTCCGTGCGACGGCCCGTGCGACGAGCGCCGCGCCACGCGCATTGACGGTCATCACGCGATCGAAATGAGCCGCGCTCACTTCGAGCGCCGATTCGAGTGACGCAATCCCCGCGCAATTCACGAGGCCGTCGAACGCATCGTGCGCTGCGAGCGCCGCATCGATCGCCTGCTCGTCTCCACCGACATCGAGTCGCAACGTCTCGCACGCGGTCTCGCCGGCCAGCGCGTCGAGCGCGGCCATGTCGCGCCCGGCGCGACGACCTGCGCGCCCGCCTGCGCCAGCGCG
>NZ_JAAGPG010000264.1:0-11274 GCF_017104665.1 Burkholderia sp. Se-20378
TCCTTCTACGCCGCGGCCGCCGCGCAGAAGGCATGGCGCAAGCTGCCGAGCGCCGAGCGCGCCGCATACCTGCACCGCTTCGCCGACGCGCTGACCACGCGCGCATCCGAAATCGGCGCGGCGCTCGCGCAGGAATCCGGCAAGAGCGTCGAGGACGCGTCGAACGAAGCCGTCTACGCGGGCCAGATCACGCGCTACCACGCCGAGTGGGCACGCCGGATCGAGGGCGAGATCATCCCGAGCGATACGCCCGACGAGAACCTGTTCCTGCAGCGCGAGCCGATCGGCGTCGTCGCGTGCCTGATCCCGTTCAACTATCCGGTCTACACGCTGCTGCGCAAGGTCGCGCCCGCGCTGATCGCCGGCAACACCGTGGTCGTGCGGCCGAGCAACCACACGCCGGTGTCCGCGTTCGAGATCGCGAAAGCCGCCGACGATGCGGGCTTTCCGCCGGGCGTCGTCAACATCCTGACGATGGACCACGCAACGGCCGAAGCGCTGTGCACGCATCCGGCGGTCGGGATGATCACGCTGACCGGCAGCGTGAACGCGGGCCGCAAGGTGCTCGACTACTGCAAGGCGAACATCGCGAAGCCGTCGCTCGAGCTCGGCGGCAAGACGCCCGCGATCATCGAGCCCGACGCCGACCTCGAACGCGCGGCTGCCGCGCTCGTCGCATCGAAGACGACCCACTGTGGCCAGCTCTGCACGGCAATCGAGCGCGTGTACGTGCACGACAGCGTGCATGACCGCTTCGTCGCGCTGCTGAAGGACAAGATGGCGGCCGTGCGCATCGGCGACCGTGCGGAAGACGCCACGCGGATGGGCCCGCTCGTCAGCGCATCGGCGCGCGCGCACATCCACGGGATGGTCGAACGCGCGATCGCAGCCGGCGCGACGCTCGAAACCGGCGGCACGATTCCCGCCGGCCCCGGCTTCTTCTACCCGGCCACGCTGCTGACGAACTGCCGGCAGGACATGGAAATCGTGCAGGAGGAAACCTTCGGCCCGATCATGCCCGTGCTGCGCTACTCGACGATCGACGAAGCGATCGCGCAGGCGAACGACCACCAGTTCGGCCTGTCATCGGTGCTCTACACCGAGCACTACCGCACCGCGATGACCGTCGCGAACGCGATCGAGGCCGGCGAGCTGTACGTGAACCGCACACCGGCCGATCCGTACCAGGGCTTCCACGCCGGCTGGAAGCGCTCGGGCCTCGGCGGCGACGACGGCAAGCACGGCATGCTCGAATTCACGCAGACGCGCCTCGTCGTCATGAAGTACTGACACGGCAACGCCGACGCACCGTTTCCGGCGCGCGCACCACGACACCCGCTGTGCGCGCCGCCCTTGATCCGATCGAACACATAAAAAATCTGCAGACCTCCTCGTGAAGGAAGTCTGATGGAGGAAGACAGCATGCCGACCCAACCGTCGACGCACACCGCGTCGCTCGCGTTGCACGACGACGCCCACGCGTCGCTGCATTCCCGCGCGCAACGCTACCTGCAACTGCTGCTGCTCGTGATTGCCGCGGGCGCGATCTACCCGATGCTGTATCTGCGGCAGGTGTACCAGCCGACGATGCTGCAGTTCTTCCATATCGACGACGTGCAGCTCGGCTACCTGTATTCGTCGCTCGGCACGATCTTCCTGATCAGCTATTTGCCGAGCGGCTGGCTGGCCGACCGCCTGTCGCCGCGCTGGCTGATCTGCTTCTCGCTGCTCGCGACGGGCGCGCTCGGGCTCGTCTACGCGACCGGGCCGTCGTTCGACATGCTCGTGCTGATCTTCGGCGGCTGGGGGCTGACCACCGGCCTCACGTTCTGGGCCGCGGTGATCAAGCGCGTGAACATGATCGCGGGCCCCGACGAACAGGGCCGTTTCTTCGGCCTGCTCGACGGTGGCCGCGGCCTCGTCGAGGCGCTGCTCGCAACGATCGCGATCACGCTGTTCGCGTACGTGACGCAGGCACGCGGCGGCACCGATGCGGCCGGCTTCAAGCTCGTCGTCCACCTGTACGCATTCTTCTGCATTGCGCTCGGCGTGCTGCTCGCGCTGGTAAAGGATCAGGCGAGCACGGGCAACCGTGCAGCGGCCGCGAAGCGCACCAAGGGCAACGTGCTGACCGACCTGAAGACGCTCGCAGCGATTCCCGAGCTGTGGCTCGTCGCCGCGATCGTGTTCTGCGGCTACCAGGTGTTCTGGGCGACCTACAGCTTCTCGGCCTACCTGCACGAAGGCAATTTCGGGCTCAGCGCAACGGCGGCCGGCTTCATCACGACGCTCAAGCTGTGGATGCGCCCCGTCGGCGGCATCGGCGGCGGCTTCCTCGGCGATCGCGTGTCGAAGGTGTCGGTGCTGTTCTGGGCGCTGGTGCTCGCCGCACTGTCGCTCGTCGGGCTGATCGCGGCGCCCGCGCACAGCCCGCAGGCGATGCTCGTCGTGCTCGTGCTGTTCATCGGCATCCTCACCTATGCGATCCGCGGCCTGTACTGGTCGCTGCTCGACGACTGCAAGGTGCCGACGCATTGCGCGGGCCTCGCGATCGGCCTGATCTCGGTGCTCGGCTATTCACCCGACGTGTTCGTGCCGCTGATCAACGGCTACGTGACGCAGACCTACCCGGGCGCACACGGCTACCAGCTCTATTTCGGCTATATCGCGGCCATCGCGCTCTGCGGCGCAGGCGCCGCCGCGTTCCTCAAATACCGCCTCAACCGCATCCAGGAGTCCGCATGAAGATCGTTTCGCTCGAAACCCATATCGTCGCCGTGCCGCCGCCGCATGTCGGCGGGATGTACTGGATCTTCGTGAAGCTGAAGACGGACGACGGCATCGAAGGCGTCGGCGAGATCTACTCGGCGACGTTCGGCCCGAAGGCAATGGCCCCGATCATCGACGACGTGTTCGAACGCCATCTGCTGAACCGCGATCCGCATCACGTCGAACGGCTGTTCCGCCAGGCTTACTCCAGCGGCTTCACGCAGCGCCCCGATCTCACGATGATGGGCGTCGTCAGCGGCCTCGAAATGGCGTGCTGGGACATCATCGGCAAGGCGGCCGGCAAGCCCGTCTATGAACTGCTCGGCGGGAAGATCCACGAGCGGCTGCGCTCGTACACGTACCTGTACCCGAAGAACGCGAAGGGCGAATACGACTACGACGATCCCGATCTCGCGGCCGCATGCGCGGCCGAGAACGTGAAGCTCGGCTTCACGGCCGTCAAGTTCGACCCGGCCGGCCCGTACACGGCCTACTCGGGCCATCAGCTGTCGCTCGAAGTGCTCGACCGCTGCGAACTGTTCTGCCGCAAGGTGCGCGAAGCCGTCGGCAGCAAGGCCGACCTGCTGTTCGGCACGCACGGGCAGATGGTGCCGTCGTCGGCGATCCGGCTCGCGAAGCGGCTCGAGAAATACGACCCGCTGTGGTTCGAGGAGCCGGTGCCGCCCGGCCAGGAAGAAGCGATCGCGCAAGTCGCGAAGCACACGTCGATTCCGATCGCAACCGGCGAGCGCCTGACGACCAAGTACGAATTCCACAAGCTGCTGCAGGCGGGCGGCGCATCGATCCTGCAGTTGAACGTCGCGCGCGTCGGCGGCCTGCTCGAAGCGAAGAAGATCGCGACGCTCGCCGAAGTGCACTACGCGCAGATCGCGCCGCACCTGTACAACGGCCCGGTGGGCGCGGCCGCGAGCATCCAGCTCGCGACCTGCACGCCGAACTTCCTGATCCAGGAAAGCATCATGACGTGGGGCGGATTCCATGCGGAAGTCGTGAAGACGCCGATCCGCTGGGAAGACGGCTACATCATCCCGTCGAACGAACCGGGCCTCGGCATCGAGCTCGACATGGACGTCGTGCGCCGTCACACGCCGTACACCGGCGAACGGCTTCACCTGCAGATGGGCGAGAACCCCGTCGACGTGAAGGACCTCGCTCCCGCGAAGGGCTGAGCGCAAAGGACAGACATGAGCTACGACTACATCATCGTCGGCGCGGGCTCGGCCGGCTGCATCCTCGCAAACCGCCTGAGCGAATCGGGCCGGCACTCGGTGCTGCTGCTCGAAGCGGGCGAACGCGACGCGTCGTTCTGGTTCAAGGTGCCGGTCGGCTTCACGAAGACCTACTACAACCGCCGCTACAACTGGATGTACTACAGCGAGCCCGAGGCGCAGCTCGCCGACCGCAAGCTGTACTGCCCGCGCGGCAAGGTGGTTGGCGGATCGGGCTCGATCAACGCGATGGTCTACGTGCGCGGCCAGCGCAGCGACTACGACGACTGGGCGAACGCCGGCAATCCGGGCTGGGCGTACGACGACGTACTGCCGTACTTCCGCAAGCTCGAAACCCACGCGGCCGGCACGACCGATCCGCAGCATCACGGCGCGACCGGGCCGATCCACATCACGTCGATGAAGGCCGACGTGCATCCGATCGTCCACGAGTTCCTGAAGGGTTGCAGCCAGTTGAACCTGCCGCGCACCGACGATTTCAACGGCGCGCAGTTCGAAGGCGCGGGCATCTACGACCTGAACACGAAGCACGGTGAACGCTGCTCCAGCAGCTTCGCGTACCTGCGTCCCGCGCTGGGCCGTTCGAACCTCACGCTGCGCTCGGGCGTGCTCGTGCGGCGCGTGACGTTCGACGGCACGCGTGCGACCGGCGTGGTCGTCGCGGGCGAGCACGGCGACGAAACGCTCGTGGCCGCACGCGAGGTCATTCTCGCGGCCGGCGCGGTCGATACGCCGAAACTGCTGCAACTGTCGGGCGTTGGCGATCCGTCGCTGCTCGCGCGCCAGCGCGTGCCGCTCGTGCATGCGCTGCCGGCCGTCGGCCGCAACCTGCAGGACCACCTGTGCGTGAGCTTCTACTTCAAGGCGAACCGGCCGACGCTGAACGACGAGATGGGTACGCTTATCGGCAAGATGAAGATCGGCTTGCGCTACCTGCTGACGAAGCGTGGCCCGCTTGCGATGAGCGTGAACCAGGCGGGCGGCTTCTTCCGCGGCGCGGACGATGCGCAGGAACCGAACATCCAGCTCTACTTCAACCCGCTGTCGTACCGGATCCCCAAGAGCGACCGCGCGAGCATCAAGCCCGAGCCTTACTCGGGCTTCCTGATCGCTTTCAACCCGTGCCGCCCGACGAGCCGCGGCACGATCGAGATCGCGTCGAACCGCGCGGAAGATGCCGCGAAGATCCACATCAACGCGCTCACCACGCAGAAGGATCTCGACGAGGCCGTGCAGGGCAGCAAGGTGATCCGGGCGCTGATGCACGCGCCGGCGCTGAAGTCGATGACCGTCGAGGAAATCTCGCCGGGGCCGCAGGTCGATTCCGACGAAGCGATGCTGCAGTATTTCCGCGAGCAGTCGGGTTCGATCTACCACCTGTGCGGCTCGTGCGCGATGGGGCCGGACGCGGCGACGTCGGTGGTCGATGCGTCGCTGCGCGTGCATGGGTTGCAGGCGCTGCGGATCGTCGATGCGTCGGTGTTCCCGAACATCACGTCGGGCAACATCAACGCGCCGACGATGATGGTCGCGGAGAAAGGCGCGGATCTGATTCTGGCGGATGCGTTGCGGGCGGAGATGGCCGGCGTGCAATCGACGCCACGTGAGACGGTCGTGCAGTAACGCGGTGCCGGCAGGTTCGACGGCCACCGCCGTTGGCGGGCATCAGCCCTTCGTGGCGTCCACGATCTGCCGGCACACGTTCACGATCAGGTCCCGCAGCCCCGCATGCACCGCGTCGCGGTCGAAGCGGGGATGCCACATGATCGAGATCGCGAGCGCCGGGGTCGCGACCGGCAGGTCGAACGTCACGACGTCCTGCCGGGCCTGGGCGGTGTGCTTCTCGGGCACGTGAGCGATCCAGTCCGAGCGCTGGGCGAGTTCGATGCCCGACTTGAAGTTCGGCACCACCGCGATGACGTTGCGCTCGCGCCCCTGCTCGCTCAGCGCATCGTCGATCGGCCCGTGAAAGCGCCCCTTGCGCGACACGCTGATGTGCGGCACGGACAGGTAAGCATCGAGCGTCATCCGCCGCCGCGCCAGCCGATGGCCCTTGCGCAGCACGCCGACCATGCGGTCGTCGAACAGCTTGCGGATCATGATCTCCGGCCCCGTCTCGCCGACCACGCCGATTTCGATATCGACTTCACCGCTGCGAAGGCGCGCCACGGTCTTCTCGTGCTTGGGCAGGAAGCGCAACCTCGCATGCGGCCATGCATCGTGCGCCTGCGCGATGATGGGCACCGCGAACGAATCGATGAAGCCGTCGTTCGCGCTGATGTTGAACACGCGCTGCGCGTCGATCGACCGGTGCTGCGCGCCGAGCAGCATTTCCACATCCTGCAGGATGCGGTCGAGCGGCTCCTTCAACCGCCGCGCCGTTTCGGTCGCCACCATGCCCTTTCCCGCGCGCACCAGCACCTTGTCGCCGATCGCGTCCTGGACACGGGCGAGGGTCCGGCTCATCGCGGAAGGACTCAAATCGAGACTGCGTGCCGCGCCCGACACGCTTTCCTCGTCGATCAGCGCCTTCAGCGCCAGCAGCAGGTTCAGGTCGATCCGGTTCAACGCCGTGCTCCTCGCAGATTTGCATCGGATGCATCATATATCTGCCAAACCTGCACTGTACACACGCCATCCTCGCTCCTACCATTCGGGCAACCGAACGGAGGAACGCATGGAGACGACGCAGGTGTACGACGAACAATTGCGCGAGTCGTTGCTACGGGACTGGCAGGACCATACGAAGCAGCCGACCGCGGTGGCGGCCCGCTTGCGGGAGCGGGTTGCGTTCCCGATGGGCGAACAGGATCTCGTCGAACTGGCGGCGCTCGCGACACACGTATTCGGCGAGCATCTCGGCGACTGGCAGGCGGGAATGGGCTATCTCGACCAACTCATGGACGCGCACGACGACGTTCCGGCCGATTCGCTCCGGCGCATCGACCGCCAGCATGCGGTGCTCGAACGACTGGAGGACGTGAATGCATCGCTCGACAGGTTCGACGCCAACGATCGCGTCTACATCACGGCGCTCGCGCTTCCCGCGATCACGCTGCAGCGATCGGTGGAGGAAGCAGAAACGGCCTTCGCCGAAGCGATGCAACTGCTCGCGTCGAACGACTGCCATGCGACCCGCCGGCTGTTCGGCGTAGTCACGGCCAATCTCGTGTGCGACCTGCTGGATCGTTCGGCGTTGTCGGCCGCCAGACGGCGCCTGCTCATCGTGCTCGCGGAGAAAAGCCATGCGCTCTGGCTTCAGGACGGCGACGAGACGGACCGGGAGAAGTCCGCGTTCCGGCTGATGCAGAGTTATCAGAAATGCAGGATGCCCGAGAATTACAGAAGCGGGCGCTATCCAAGGTATGGGTCGATCGAGCCGTAACCGCAGGTGGCGCACGAGACGAAACGCAGCACCATGCTCACGCGTATCATCGTGCGCGTGCACCGGCGCGCTCCGCCGGCCATTTCAAAGCCCGAGGCGCTCACCGATGATCGTTACCGTTCACCTGTTCATTTCCAGCGATCGATTCCGTTCGTTCGAGGAGATGCGCTCGTTCATCGACGAGCGGTACACCGAGGACGGTGACGGCATTCCTTCCGCGTTCATGACAGAAGTCGGACTGCGTGACTACGAGCCAGGATGCATCGAGGCCATTCATCGGGGCAGCGCCGTTCCGGTCCGGCAATTGCTGCTTGGTGTTTCGTGGGAATCGGCATGGGTACATGCCGTTCCCGCCGACCTCGTCGCCGACAGTGCAATCGGTGTGTTCTCGCCCAACATCGTCACGACGCCGGAAAACGCTTCGCTCGACTACGTCGGCACCTATGAATTCGATACGCACACGGGCCTGACGTCGGCCCGGCCCGCGTAAACGAAAAAGGGCGGCACCGCATGTGCCGCCCTTTCGCGTTGCGCTTCGATACGTCAATTCACACTCGAGCGCTTCTCCACGAACCGTCTCACATACTCATCCGCCGGCCGCGACAGAATGTCGTCCGGCGTCCCGACCTGCACGAGCGTACCGTCGCGCAGAATCGCGATGCGATCGCCGATCCGCAGCGCTTCGTCGAGATCGTGCGTGATGAACACGATCGTCTTCGACAGCGTCGCCTGCAGTTCGAGCAACTGATCCTGCATCTCGGTGCGAATCAGCGGATCGAGCGCGGAGAACGCCTCGTCCATCAGCAGCACATCGGTATCGGCCGCCAGCGCGCGCGCCAGCCCGACACGCTGCCGCATCCCGCCCGACAGCTCGTCCGGATAGTGATCGCCATAGCCGTCGAGCCCGACCTTCGTCAGCCAGTTGCGCGCGGCCTCGGCCGCATCGTGCCGCTTCTCGCCGCGCGTGCGCAGCGCATACGCGGCGTTGTCGAGCACGGTCTGGTGCGGCAGCAGCCCGAAGTTCTGGAACACCATGCTGACCTTGAAGCGGCGCAGCTCGCGCAGCCCGTGCGCGTCGAGCTTGATCACGTCGCTGCCGTCGATCACGATCTCGCCGGCCGTCGGCTCGATCAGCCGGTTGAAGTGCCGCACGAGCGTCGATTTCCCGGAGCCCGACAGCCCCATGATCACGAAAATCTCGCCCGACTCGATGCCGAGGCTCACGTCGTTGAGCCCGACGTTGCAGCCCGTTTCGGCCAGCACCTCGGCCTTGCGCTTGCCCGAGCGCAGCAGGTCGAGCACGCGCGCATGCGCGGCCTGCGGCCCGAACAGCTTGTACACGTGTTTGACGTCGATGGTCGCCATGTCTGTCTCCGTTCCTATGCACGCGACGACTGCGTCGCCTGATTCGAATCGACGCCCGCCGACTGCGCCTTGCGCGGCAGCCGGTACGGCACGCGCGACGCGCCCTTCTGCCGGCGCTGCTGCGCGAGCCGCCGCCGGGCGCGACGCTCCTGGCCGAAGCCCTGGCTGATCCGGTCGATCACGATCGCGAGGATCACGATCGCGAGGCCCGCCTGCGTGCCCTTGCCGACGTCGAGCGTCTGGATGCCCGCGAGCACATCCTCGCCGAGCCCGCGCGAGCCGATCATCGACGCGATCACGACCATCGACAGCGCCATCATCGTCGTCTGGTTGATGCCGGCCATGATGCTCGGCCGCGCAAGCGGCAACTGCACGTTGACGAGCAGCTGCCAGCGCGTCGTGCCGAATGCGCGCGCGGCCTCCGTCACGTCCGGATCGACCTGGCGGATGCCGAGATCGGTCAGGCGGATCAGCGGCGGCAGCGCGTAGATGATCGTCGCGAGGATCGCGGGCACCTTGCCCAGGCCGAACAGCATCAGCACCGGGATCAGGTACACGAAGCTCGGCAATGTCTGCATCACGTCAAGCACGGGCAGCAGCATCCGGCGCAGCCAGGCGCTGCGCGACGCGAGGATGCCGACCGGCACACCGATCGCGACCGACAGCACCGTCGAGACGAGCATCAGCGCGAGCGTCTGCATCAGCTTGTCCCACAGGCCGAAGCAGCCGATCGCGTAAAGCAGCAGCATGAAGAGCGCGCCGAGGCCGATACGGCGCGTCGCATTCCACGCGATCGCGCCGACGACCAGCAGCACGAGCCACGGCGGCGCCACGCGCAGCGCGCCTTCGAGCGGCACGAGCAGGTAGCGCAGCACCAGCACGCTGAAGTGATGGAAGCCGTCGCCGTATTGCGCGACGAACGTCTCGAGCGCGCTGTTCACCCAGTCGGCGATCGACAGGTGCAGAAAGAAGCCGTTCATGTTGATTCTCCGTCGCGCCGCGAAGGCGCGTGACGGCGGCGGCAGGCGCGGGCCCGCCGCCGCGCGCAGGTTACGCGCCCTTCAGGCTGCCGGCGATCTTCTGCGCGACGTCGGCCGGCACCCACTGCTTCCACATGTCCTGGCGGGTCTTCAGGAACTGCGTGGCCATCGCCGCGCCGTCGATCTTCTTCGTGGTCATCTCGAGGATCGTCTGGTTCAGGAAGTCCATCGGGAAACGCACCTTGCCGAATACGCCGACGAGATCGGGGTTCGCATCGGCAAACGGCTTCGACACGCCGACCGTCAGCCGCGACACCATGTACGACGACGCGCACTGGTGCGTGCTGCTCTCGTCGCGCAGCGTCTTCCAGCATGCTTCGTTATAGGCCGGCATCTTCAGCGCGGTGAACTTGTATTTCGCCATCAGCGCGGCCGGGCCCCAGTAATAGAACACGATCGGCGCACCGCGCTGGTACGCGGACGCGATCGCCGCGTCGAGCGCCGCGCCCGTGCCCGGGTGGAAATTCGTGTACGACTGGTCGAGCTTCAGCACGCGCAAGAGGCGCGTGTTCACGCGCTCGCAGTCCCAGCCCGTCGGGCAGTTCAGGAAGCGGCCCTTGTCCGGTTCCTCTTCGTCCGCGAACACCTGCTTGTACTTCGGCAGATCGTCGACCGACACGAGCCCCGGCGCGACCGGCTTGATGTTGCGCGCCGGATCGCCCTTCACCACGTAGTCGGGCACGAACCAGCCTTCCGTCGTGCCGCCCGGCAACGTGTCGCCGATCAGCTTCACCGCGCCCGACGAGACGGCCTTCGCGGTGATCTCGCTGCGGCCCGTCCACTGCTCGGCCCAGATCTGCAGGTCGTTGCGCGCGAGCGCCGTTTCGGTGGCGGCCGTGCTGCCCGGCACGACGTCCGTCTTGCAGCCGTAGCCCTTCTCCATGATCTGCCGCAGCACTTCGGTCGCGAACGACCCGCTCTCCCACGTGATGCCCGCGAAATGGACCGTCTTGCCGTCGGCGCACGCGCCGCCGGCCGCGTGAGCCGCAGGCGCGGACAGGATCGCCGCGGCGGCGAGAAGGACCGTTTTCAGTCGTCGAATCTGCATGGTGGGTCGTCTCCAAATCGAATCTGTTGTTTGTGCGTCGCGGCATGCGCGGCGACCGGCGAATCGTGAACGCATCCACGTCCGGTCAGCCTGCATGTTTCAGCCGCCAATTTGTTTAGGGAAACGAGTAATTCCGATCATTGCTATCGGCAGCGTCAATCGATCTCCGGGCACCCGGCCAGGCCCGCCGGACGGGCCTCGCGGCCGATTTCCCAAGCCCGCGCATGGCCCCGCGCGGGTTGTATCGCACCCCCGTTCGGCCGTTGCGCGACGGACATTGCGCCGTGACGCCGCCCACCCCGTTTCGACTGTCGAAACGGCCTGTCGCGACCCCATTGGCGAACCCGATCCCATCCATCGAAATTACTCGCTTTCGATTCCTTTTAGGCTTGGGAAGAATGCGCGGTGTCATCGGAG
>NZ_JAAGPG010000265.1:0-237 GCF_017104665.1 Burkholderia sp. Se-20378
CCTTAAAAAAAAAAAAAAAAACGATCTACCTTCACTCCTCACCCCACAATCTCCCCCTACCACCCAACCTCGTCATTCACCTCGCCCCTTCGTTGCGCAACCACCCTCTCACCGCACATCCCCTACCTATCTCTGCCTACCTCCCACTTACACTGATCACTCTTCCCTCCCCACCTGTCCTCCACGACAACCCAATCTTCCCCTCCACCTCCCCACCCACCACGTATCCCCTCCTCC
>NZ_JAAGPG010000266.1:0-11706 GCF_017104665.1 Burkholderia sp. Se-20378
CCATGTCGAGCACGGCCGCGAGGCTCTGCACGCCGCCGAGCTTGCGCACGTCGCAGGTCAGCCCGCCGTCGCGCGACGCGACGATCGCGCCGCCCTTGCCCACCAGCACGAGTTCGCCGTCGGCGAGCTGGGTCGCGCCGAAGTACGACACCGGCACGTGGCTGTCGACGTGCGTCCAGGTCGCGCCGCGATCGGTGCTGCGCACCACGTTGCCGCGCATCCCGTACGCGACCCAGTCGCCGTTCGCGAGCATCAGCGCGCCGAACAGCGAGCCGGCGTACGGCGACGGCAGCTTGTCCCACGTCGCGCCGTTGTCGGTCGAGCGCAGCAGCGTGCCGCTCTCGCCGGCGACCAGCAGGTTGCCGTGGCCGTCGCCGACGATCGCGTTCAGGTGACGGTCGCCGGCCGGCGTCTTCACGGTCTGCCAGTTGAGGCCCGCGTCGTCCGAGCGCAGCAGCTGGCCGAAGCTGCCGGCCGCGAACAGCGGGCCGTCCGCCGTGCCCCAGACGGACAGCAGCGGATCGGAATGTTCGTGGTCCATGTGCACTTCGCGCCAGTGCATGCCGGCGTCGTCGCTACGGACGATCCGGCCGTCGTGGCCGACCGCGACGCCGAGCGTCGGCGTGATGAAGCGCACCTGCGTGAGCGTCGATGCCTGGTCGGGCGTGGTCGATGCCGGCCGCCAGTGGGCGCCCGCGTCATCGCTGAGCAGGATCACGCCCCGTTCGCCGACCGCGACGATGCGCGCGCCAGCCCGGGCGAGCCCGTTGATCTGCAGCCGGTCCGCGTGGATCGCGGTGACCGGGAACGCCGGCAGCGGGCGCGGCGAAAACGCGAACAGCGCGGCGCCGAGCACCAGCGCCGACATCGCGAGTCCGGGCAAAGTTCGTTTCATCGCTTGTCTCCTGTGTCTGCGTTCGACGACGGTGCGCGCCATGGCGCCCACCGCCGTCGCCTGCAAGTCTCCGGGCCGTCGGTCGTTGCCGCGGCCTCGAATGGTCCTGAATGGCGGGCCGCCTGAGCGGCGCGGCCCGTCCGCGCGCCGCTACGCGCCGATTTCGAACAGCGCGGCGGCCCCCATCCCGCCGCCGATGCACATCGTCACGACCGCGTGCCGCACGCCGCGCCGCGCACCTTCGAGCAGCGCGTGCATCGTCATCCGCGTACCCGACATCCCGAACGGATGGCCGAGTGCGATCGCACCGCCATCGACGTTCAGCCGGTCATCGGGAATGCCGAGCGTGTCGCGGCAGTACAGCGCCTGGCACGCAAATGCCTCGTTCAGCTCCCACAGCCCGATGTCGCCGACGGTCATCCCGAAGCGCGCCAGCAGCTTCGGAATCGCGAATACCGGGCCGATGCCCATCTCGTCCGGCTCGCAGCCGGCCACCGCGAGGCCGCGGAACGCGCCGAGCGGCGTTAGCCCGCGACGCACCGCCTCGCTGCGCGACATCACGACCATGGCCGCCGCGCCGTCAGACAGTTGCGACGCATTGCCGGCCGTCACGAACTCGCCCTGCTCGACGACCTTGCCGCCGCTCCACGACGGCTTCAGCCCCGCGAGCCGCTCGGCCGTCGTGTCGGCGCGCACGCCTTCGTCGCGCGCGGCTTTCATGTCCTCGTGACCGGCCGGGTTGCCTTCCTTGTCGAACAGCGCGCGCCGCACGTCGAGCGGCGCGATTTCCGCGTCGAAGCGGCCGGCTGCCTGTGCGTCGGCCGTGCGCTGGTGGCTCTGCAGCGCGAACTCATCCTGCGCGGCGCGCGAGATCCCGTAGCGGCGCGACACGATCTCGGCCGTTTCCATCATCGCCATGTACGCAGCCGGCTGATGGTCGAGCACGGCCTGCGAACGCGCGCGATAGGCGTTCTTGTGCTTGTTCTGCGTGAGCGAGATCGACTCGACGCCGCCCGCGACCACGATCCGTGCATCGCCCGCGCCGATGCTGCGCGCGGCGCTCGCGATCGACATCAGGCCCGACGAGCACATGCGGTCGATCGCCATGCCGGGCACCGATGCGGGCAGCCCGGCCGCCGCGGCCGACAGGCGTCCGATGTTGTAGCCCTGCGTGCCCTGCTGCGCAGCGCAGCCGATCAGCACGTCGTCGACGTCGGCCGGCGCGACGCCCGCGCGTTCGAGCGCGGTGCGCACGACGTGGCCGCCCAGCGCGGGCGCCTCGGTGTCGTTGAACATGCCGCGAAACGCCTTGCCGATCGGCGTGCGTGCGACGGAAACGATGACTGCGTCTTCCATGTCTCTGCTCTCTGAATCTAGAAGTAGTAACGGCTGATCGTGTCGGCCACACAACCGGGCTTGGCTCCGCCTTCGATCTCGACGGTCACGCGAATCCAGGCCTGCACGCCGCCTTCGAGCGGCTCGACGCGCAGCAGCTCGCCGACGCCGCGCACGCGCGCGCCGACCTTCACCGGCGCGGGGAAACGGATCTTGTCGCAGCCGTAGTTGACGCCGAGGCGCGCGCCGTCGATCCGCACGATCTGCGGCAGGAAGTAATTCACGAGCGACAGCGTCAGGTAGCCGTGCGCGATGCACGCGCCGAACGGGCCGTCCTTCGCGCGCACCGGGTCGACGTGCACCCACTGGTGGTCGCCCGTCGCATCGGCGAAACCGTCGATGCGGATCTGGTCGATCGCGAGCCACGCGCTCGCGCCGAGCGTGTCGCCGACGGCCGCCGCGAGTTCGCCGGGATGCGCGAACACGCGGGGCGTCGCGCGGACGGGGTCGAGGGTCGTGCTCATCATGCGTGCTGGCTGCTGACCGACAGCACTTCGCCGGTCATGTACGACGCGTAATCGCTTGCAAGGAACACCATCACGTTCGCGACCTCCCAGACTTCGGCGGCGCGCCCGAAGGCTTCGCGCGACGCCAGTTGATTCAGCAAGTCGGCCGGGGCCGACTTCTTCAGAAAATCGTGCATCGCGATGCTCGGCGCGACCGCGTTGATGCGCACGCCGTACGGCGACGCCTCGAGCGCCGCGCAGCGCGTGAGCGCCATCACGCCCGCCTTCGCGGCCGCGTAGTGCGCCTGTTCCGCCTGCGCGCGCCAGCCGAGCACCGATGCGTTGTTGACGATCGCGCCGCGGCCTCGGGCCTGCATGTGCGGCAGCATCGCGCGCGTCATCCGGAACGTCCCGGTAAGGCTAATGTCGATCACGCGCGACCATTCGGCATCGTCCATATCGACGATGCGGGTCGAGCCGCCGAGCCCGGCGTTGTTGATCAGCACGTCGACGCCGTCGAGCTTGTCCTGCGCTTGCGCGACCAGCGCCTGCACGTCGGCCTCGACCGCGACGTTGCACAGGCGGCCGTAGACCTGTTGCAGCCCCGTTTCGGCGCGCAGCGTCTCGACCGCTTGTTCGAGGCGCTTTTCGTGGATGTCGGAGATGAACAGCGCGCGGCAGCCTTCTTCCGCGCAGCGGCGCGCGGCCGCGAAGCCGATGCCGGCGCCCGCGGCAGCCGTGATCAGCACCGATTTGCCGGCGAGCAGCTGGTGGCCCGGCACGTAGGCCGGCGCTTTCTGGATCTGGGGTTCGGTCATGCTGTTCCTCGTGCTTCCCTGGGCATGCCGAGCCCGCGCTCGGCCATGATGTTGAGCTGGATTTCGTTGGTGCCGGCGTAGATCGTGTCCGCACGGGAGAACAGGAATACGCGTTGCAGATGGGTGAGCTTTTCGTCGGCCGGATCGATCACGTTCGCGCGGGCCCCGAGCGCATCCATCGCGAGCTGGCCGAGGTCGCGGTGCCAGTTCGACCAGAAATACTTGTAGATCAGCGCCTCGCGGCGCAGCGGCGCGCCCGCGCCGGCATCGGTGTCGTCCGCGCCGGACAGCATCCGCAGCGCGTTGTAGCGCATCACGCGCAGCCCGGCCCACGCGCGGCCGATCCGCTGGCGCAGCACGGGGTCACGGTCCGCGCCCGCTTCGCGCGCGGCGTCGATCACCCATTCGAGTTCGCGGACGAACTGCATCTGCTGGCCGAGCGTCGACATCCCGCGCTCGAAGCCGAGCAGCGTCATCGCGATCCGCCAGCCGTCGCCGGGCGCGCCGACGAGGTCGCGGGCTTCCGCGCGCGCGCCGTCGAAAAATACTTCGTTGAATTCCGCGCCGCCGTTGAGCTGCTTGATCGGCCGGATCTCGATGCCCGGCTGGTCGAGCGGCATCAGCAGGAACGACAGCCCCTTGTTGCCCTTCGACGCGGGATCGGTGCGCGCCAGCACGAAGATCCAGTCGGAATCGTGCGCGAGCGACGTCCAGACCTTCTGGCCGTGCACGCGCCACGTACCGTCCGCATCCTGTTCGGCGCGCGTGCGCACGTTCGCCAGGTCGGAACCCGCGCCGGGCTCCGAATAGCCCTGGCACCAGAACTGCGTGCCGGCCAGGATGCCGGGCAGGAAGCGCGCGCGCTGGTCGTCGGTGCCGCACGCGACGAGCGTCGGCCCGAGCAGCCCTTCGCCGATGTGCCCCATCCGCCCGGGGCCGCCCGCACGTGCGTATTCCTCGTGGAAGATCACCTGCTCGGCGACCGAGAAGCCGCGCCCGCCGGCATCCGTCGGCCAGCCGAGCCCGGTCCAGCCGCCCTGCGCCAGTTCCTGCTCCCACGCCTTGCGCAGCTCGGGCCACGCTTCCTCGTCGCCGGGGCCGCCGCGGTATTTCAGGCACGCGAAGTCGCCGGTCAGGTGCGACTGCACCCAGTCGGCCACTTCATGCCGCAATTGCTGTTCGCGCGTTTCGCTGTTCATTGAAGAGCTCCTGCGCGCGCAGCCGACGGACGAGATGCCGCCGCGGCGGCCGGGGTGAATGCTTCGTCGCGATGCGAAGCGCCGCCGTCGATCGCGTGGGACGCGATCCATTCGAGCAGTTGCGGCGTGCTGCCGAACTGCGCACCCGACGCCTGTGCGCGCTTGAAATAGAGATGCGGGTCGTATTCCCACGTGAAGCCGACGCCGCCGTGCAACTGGATCGCTTCCTGTGCGCAGAACCCATACGCGTCGTTCGCGGCGGATTTCGCGGCGGCGATGTCGGCACGCAATGCGTCACTCGGCGGCACGCTGCCGGCTTCGGCGTCCCACGCATGCGCGGCGCCGAGCACGGCCGAGCGTGCCGCTTCGATCAGCACCATCATCTGGGCGCAGCGGTGCTTGACGGCCTGGAACGATGCGATCGCTCGGCCGAACTGCACGCGCTGGCTCGTGTAGTCGAGCGTCAGGTCGAGGCATTGCTGGGCGCCGCCGAGCTGTTCTGCGGCCAGCGCGAGCGCCGCGAACCAGGCGGTGCGTTCCAGCACCTGTGCCACCGCCGTGCCGCCGGCAAGCAGCGCGTCGCAGCTCACGCGGGCTTCGTCGAGCACCACGCGCGCGATCGGCCGGGTTGCGTCGAGTGTGTCGAGCGGCGTGATCGTGAGCCCCGACGCCGTTGCGACGTCGATCGCGAACAGCCCGATCGACTGCCCTTCATTCGCGATCCGCGCGGGCACCAGCAGCAGGTCGGCGCGCGCGCCGTCGATCACTTGCTCGATCGTGCCGGAGAGCGCGTAACCGCCCGCTGTTTCTTCCGCGACGATTGGCAGCGACCGTGAAATGGCCGGCAGGTCGAACGGCAGTGCCAGCGTCGCACTGCACGCGCCTTCCGCGATCTTCGCGAGCCAGCCGTTTGCCAGCGGCGTATCAGCGAAGCCGGCGAGCGAGGTCGCCGCAAGGCACGCGGTCGAAAAATACGGCACGCATGCGACGCGCCGGCCGAGCTGTTCCATCAGCACCGTCTGCTCGACCGCACCGAGCCCCAGCCCGCCTGCCGCCTCGGGCAGCGCGAGCGCGTTCCAGCCAAGCTCGCCTGCCAGCGCGGACCACAACGCATCGTCACGGCCGGCCGACTGCTCGAGCGCGCGGCGTACGTCGGTGGACGCGCTACGCTCCGCGAGCACGTCGGCCGCCGCGTCGCGGATCATCGCCTGTTCGTCGGTGAGCGCCAGATCCATCGTTCAGCTCCCGTACACGCGCTGCGCGGGACGCGCATCGGCGAGCAGCTTTGCCACCGCCGGGCCGACCTCGGCCGCCGCCCAGCGCGCGCCGCGATCGACGCTCGGGCCTGTGCGCCAGCCTTCGGCAACCGCGATCATCCCGCCCGCGACCTCGAACACCTGGCCCGTCACGTCGGCCGACTGCGCACTGCCGAGCCACACGACCAGCGGCGCAACGTTGGCCGGATCGAAATAGTCGAAGCCGCCGTCCTCGGGCTTCTTCATCATGTCGGCAAACACGCCTTCGGTCATCGACGTGCGCGCGGCCGGTGCGAGCGCATTCACGCGCACGCCGTAGCGCTGCAGCTCGGCCGCCTGCATCAGCGTGAGCGCGGCGATCCCGGCCTTGGCCGCGCCGTAGTTCGACTGGCCGATCGAGCCTTGCAGCCCGGCGCCCGAACTCGTGTTGACGATCCGCGCGTCGATCGCGTGGCCGGCCTTCGCCGCATCGCGCCACACCCGTGCCAGCACGCTCGACAGGCAGAAGTGGCCGCGCAGGTGCACGCGCATCACGTCGTCCCAGTCGGTTTCGGTCATGCTCGTGAACATCTTGTCGCGGCAGATGCCTGCGTTGTTGACGAGCACGTGCACGTCGCCGAATGCTTCGCGTGCCGCGTCGACGATCCGCTGTGCGGTGTCGACCTGCGTGATGTCGTCCGCATTCGCAAGCGCGCGGCCGCCGCGCCGCGCGATCTCGTCGACGACCGCTTGCGCGGCGTCGTGCCGGATGTCGTTGACGACGACCGCCGCGCCTTCGGCCGCGAACGTGAGCGCGTATTCGCGCCCGAGCCCGCCGCCCGCGCCGGTGATGATGACGGTGCGTCCGTTACAGATTCCCATGCTCATGCCTCTTGGATCGTGAAAGATGGCGCGCTCACAGGCGCTCGATGATCGTGACGTTCGCGAGGCCGCCGCCTTCGCACATCGTCTGCAGCCCGTAGCGGCCGCCCGTGCGTTCCAGCTCGTGCAGCAGCGTCGTCATCAGCCGTGCGCCGGTCGCGCCGAGCGGATGGCCAAGCGCGATGCCGCCGCCGTTCGGGTTGGTCTTCTCATGCGGGAACCGTGTATCGGCGAGCCACGCCTGCGCGACCGATGCGAACGCCTCGTTCATCTCGACGACGTCGATCTGCGACCAGTCGAGGCCGGCCTTCGCGAGCGCGGCCTTCGTCGCGGGGATCGGCGCGGTGAGCATCCACAGCGGATCGTCGCCGAGCACGCTCAGGTGGTGGATGCGTGCGCGCGGCGTGAGGCCGTAGCGCTTCAACGCATCCTCCGACACGATCAGCAGCGCCGCGGCCGCATCGCAGGTCTGGCTCGCGACGGCAGCCGTCAGCGAGCCGCCCGGCGTCAGCGGTTCGAGCGTCGCCATCTTTTCGAGCGACGTGTCGGGGCGTGGCGTCTCGTCGTGCATCACCCCTTCGAGCGGCACGATTTCCCGCTTGAAATGCCCGGCCTCGATCGCCGCAACCGCACGGCGGTGGCTTTCGAGCGCATAGCGCTCCATCGCGTCGCGCGACAGGTTCCAGTGATCGGCGATCCGCTGCGCGGCGACGAACTGCGACACCGGCGCATCGCCGAAGCGCGCGCGCCAGCCGGTGCTGCCCGAGAACGGGTCGTTGAAGCCGAGCGGCGCCGCGCAGGTCATCGCGGACGAGATCGGGATCTGCGTCATCGTCTGCACGCCGCCGGCCACCACCACATCCTGGACGCCGCTCATCACCGCCTGCGCGGCGAAATGCACGGCCTGCTGCGACGAACCGCACTGACGATCGACCGTCACGCCCGGCACCTGCAGCGGCAGCCCGGCCGCGAGCCAGCAGGTGCGCGCGATGTTGCCCGCGAGCGGGCCGATCGTGTCGACGCAGCCGAACACCACGTCGTCGTATTCATCGGCGGGAATCGCGTTGCGCTCGACCAGCGTCTTCAGCACGAAGCCGCCGAGGTCCGCCGCATGCACGTGCGCGAGCCCGCCCTTGCGGCGGCCGGTCGGCGTGCGCAGCGCGTCGACGATATAGGCTTGTTTCATCAGTTCAATTCCTCGAGGTCGAAGGTCTGCGCGGGGCCGATCGGCAACGCGTCGCCGAGGATCGCGTCGGCCACGCGGGCCTTGTGGAATGCGCTGTCGCCCCAGCTGCCGGAGAGCGCCCAGATGCGTTTCATGAAGATCTGCAGGTCGAGCTCCCACGTGTAGCCGATCGCGCCGTGCACCTGCATCGAGTGGCGTGCGGCGAGCTGTGCGGCCGACGTCGCCGCGAGCTTCGCGTGCGACACGAACACCGCGCGCTGCGGGTGATCGTCGGCGATCGCCTGTGCGGCGCGAGCGACCACCGGCCGCGCGAACTCGTAGCGGATCGCGACATCGGCGAGCAGATGCTTGAGCGCCTGGTACGAGCCGATCGCCTTGCCGAACTGCTTGCGCTGCGCGCTGTAGTCGATCGCGACGTCGAGCACGCGCTGCGTGAGGCCGAGCAACTGCGCGGCGACCGCGAACGCGCCGTGGTCGAGCGCGCGGTTCAGCAGCGGCGCGGCTTCGTCCGCGCTCGCGATGCGGGTGGCGGCCGACGGTTCCCAGTCGAGCGTGAACAGCCGCCGCGACGGGTCGACGCTGTCGACCGCGCGCCATGCGCACTGCGCGGGATCGACGCGGTGCAGCTCGCCGCGGTGCTCGCACAGCAGCGTCTGCGCGACGTGCACGTCGGCCGCATACGGGTTCACCGGATGCACGAGCGCCACACGCGCACGCCCTTCGGCGATGTCGCGCAGCAGCGCATCGCGCCAGTCGCTCGCCGGCAGCCGCGCCAGCACGCCGGCGGACACGAGCGCCGTGTCGAGCAGCGGCTCGGGGCTGCCGAAATAGCCGTAGGTCTGCGCGAGCAGCGCCCATTCCGCTTCGGTCAGGCCGAGGCCGCCATGCGCCTCGGGCACCGACACGGCGGTCAGCCCCTGCGACGCGAACAGCGCCCACAGGTCGTCCGACCGCCCGGTCGGCGTGGCCCAGAGCTCGCGGATCAGCTCGGGGGTCATCTCGGTCATCAGCAGGCGCTTCACGCTGTCCGCGAGCGCTTCCTGGTCTTCATCGAATACGAAATCCATACGATGTCCGTTCAGTAAGGGTGGCGCCGGCGCGCTTACGCGCGCGGCATGCCGAGCATCCGTTCGGCGACGATGTTGCGCTGGATCTCGTTGGTGCCCGCGTAGATCGTGCCGGCCTGGGCGAACAGGAAACCGTCGAGCCAGTGGCCGAGCGTCGCGTGCTGCGCGGCCGTCTGCGGGACGACCTCGCCGTGCGCGCCGAGGATGTCGAGCGCGGCCTGGTGCATGCGCAAATCGAGCTCCGACCAGAACACCTTGTTGGTGCTCGACTCCGCGCCGATATGGCCGCCTTTCAGCAGCCGGCTCGCGGTCGCGTAGGTCGACAGCGCATACGCCTGCGCATCCATCCATGCCTGCACCACGCGCTCGCGCAGCGTCGGGTCGCGGTCGGCGCTATCGCGGTGGGCGAGATACAGGTCACGCAGCGCCTGTGCGGTGCGCTGGAACCGTGCCGGCGAACGCAGCATCAGCCCGCGCTCGAACCCGGCCGTCGCCATCGCGACCTGCCAGCCCGCGCCTTCGGCCGCGAGCCGGTTCTCGACCGGCACGCGCACGTCGTCGAAGAAGATTTCCGCGAAACCCGTCTGCCCGTTGAGCTGGCGGATCGGCCGCACCGTGATGCCCGGCGCGGACAGCGGCACCATCAGGAACGTGAGCCCGTGGTGACGCGACGATTCGGGATCGCTGCGGAACAGGCCGAACAGCCAGTCGGCCCACACCGCGCGCGTCGACCAGATCTTCTGGCCGTTCAGCACGTATTCGTCGCCGATGCGGGCGGCTGTCGTGCGGATCGCGGCCATGTCCGAGCCCGCGTTCGGCTCCGACCAGCCCTGCGCCCAAACGTGCTCGCCGGCCGCCATCGCGGGCAGGAAGCGCGCCTTCTGCTCCGCCGTGCCGAAATCCATCAGCGTCGGGCCGAGTAGGAAGATGCCGTTCTGGTTCACGCGCATCGGCGCGTCGGCGCGCCAGTACTCTTCCTCGAAGATCAGCCACTCGATCAGGTCGCAGCCGCGCCCGCCGAGTTCGCGCGGCCACGTGACCATGCTCCAGCGGCCCGAATGCAGCGTGCGCTCCCATTCGCGATGCGCGGCGAAGCCTTCCTCGGTGTCGAAGCTCGGCAAGCGCTCGCGCGGCACGTGCGCGGCGAGCCATTCGCGGATCTCCGCGCGGAACGCCTGTTGCTGCGGCGTGTAGGTCAGGTTCATGCGCGTGCCTCCTCGGCGGTTGCCTGCGCATCGAACCGCGCATCGCGCTTCTCGACGAACGCGGCGCGCGCTTCCGTCGAGTCGTTCGTCATGTACGCCTGCAGCGTGAAGCCCTGCTCCCAGCGGTACTTGTCCTCGAGATCGCCGTCCTCGACGCCGTTCAGCGCCTCTTTCGCGAGCCGCACCATCGCCGGGCTCTTCTCCGCGATCTTGCGGGCGATCGCGAGCGCCGCGTCGCGCAGCGTGTCGCGCGTCACGACCTGCTCGACCGCGCCGAGCCGATACGCTTCGGCCGCGTCGATCATGTCGCCGGTGAAGTACATCGCGCGCACCTTCTGCACGCCGAACAGCCGCTGCAGATGCGCGCCGCCGCCCATCGCGCCGCGATCGATCTCGGGCACGCCGAAGCGCGCGCAGTCGGCCGCGACGACGATGTCCGCCGCGCCGCAGATGCCGATCCCGCCGCCGAGCACGAAGCCGTGCACGGCCGCGATCACCGGCTTCGGGTTGCGGTGCACCGCGCGAAACGTCTCGTAGTTACCGGCGTTGACCGCCACGATCCGCTCCGGATGCGCGGCCAGTTCCTTGATGTCGACGCCTGCGCAGAAGCCGCGCCCTTCACCGCGCACGACGATCACGCGGATGTCGTCGTCTTCGCCGAGTGCGTCGAGCGCACGGGAAAGTGCGTGCCAGCCCTGCGCGTCGAGCGCGTTCACGGGCGGATGGGCGATCACCAGTTCGGCGATGCCGTCTGCGCGACCGATCCGGAACGGCATCGCGCCGGCCGGTTGATTGGATGCTGTCATCTCCATTGCCTCCCTGTGATGTTTTTCATGCGGCCTGCGCCGCTGCCGCGCCGCGCAGCGCGGCCAGTGCGTCAATCCGCTCGCCGGCTTCCGCGACGATCCGCGCGATCAACGCGTCGCACGATTCGATCGCGCCGATCATCGCGGCCGCCTGGCCGCTCGGCAGCACGCCTTCATCGGGGCGGCCCTCGACGATCGCGCGCTGGATCAGGAACGGTGCGTTCGCGGCCATCAGCGTCTGGCTCGCGGTGTAGTCATGCGAGCGCAGCGCCTTGATCGCGAGGCCGAGCATGTCGCCCGTGCTCAGGCCGTTCTGGCGGCGCCATGCTTCGGCGGTCTTCAATGCGAACCACGTGCGGCGCAGCGGGCCGAAGCGTTCGAGCTTCAGCAGGTACGGGTTGTCGATCATCCGTTGCGGCAGCCCGTCGAGCGCGTCCGACACGCGGATGCGCGCCGGGTCGCCCACCGCGACATAGCGCTCGAGCGTCTCGCGCGGCACCGGCGATTCGGCGCTCATCAGGAAGCGCGTGCCCATCGCGATGCCGGCCGCGCCGTACGCGAGCGCGGCGGCC